>JBFYQI010000010.1:0-8510 GCA_041302875.1 Ignavibacteria bacterium | reverse complement strand
CGACAGCAACGGGAACGTTCCGATAGACACGGAGGGCCGCCTGCTCGGCGCCGTAGACATAGAGGGCCGCCGGGAGCGATGCTTCCTTGAAGATACTCCGGCCAAACAGATGATGCACAATTCCGACAAGCGGTTCGCGCACGAACAACGGCGTGAAGAACGGGATCTTGTTCAGATCGTCGACGACGACATCGTACTTCTCGCGACGGAATTGGGAGCGGTAGCGGGGATAGACCGAGTAATTGAAGAGGTTGCGGCTTCCCTGGCGAAGCACCCGGATGCCGTCTATGTTCTCTTCCGCCGGGACACCGGGGAAAGCTGAACAGAACAGCGTTATGCGATGTCCCCGGGCGGCGAGGCGGGAGAAGATCTCATGGAGATGTACTTCCGCCCCGCCCCCCAGCGGATTCCGAATGTCCTGCCAGTTGAGGACGAGAATGTTCATGCGACCCGGAGGTCCGGCTTAGCGCTTGAGTACGCTGTCCGCCTGTGCTTGCAGCTTCCGCTGTTCCAACTGCATGCGCAACTGCATGAGAATCTGATCGATCCCTTGCGTTGAAGCGTACGCCGTCCCGACAGTACCGAGGACCTGCTCGGCCTCCTGATACTTGTCGAGCGATGAGTATGCGTAGAACAGCAGGATGTACGGATTGTACACGGACAGTTGTTCCGTCACCGGACGGCTCACGATGGTCTGAAGTTCCGTGATCAGTTCCTCGTTCAGCTGCCGGAACCGGTCCTCACGACCCACACTATTGTAGAGATTGGACACGTCGAACTTCACACGATAATCCATCGGAATGACGCCCCGCGGAATCACCTCTTCCATCCGGTCGAGAATCGGGGCAACCTCTTCCTGTCGGTTCCCCTGCGAGTAATACAGCGCAAGCGAGATGAACATATTGCGGTAGTTGTTCGTCAACAGACGCCGCGTATCCTCGTCGTAATAGACCGTCGAGTCCGCCAGTCCGCGCCAACGGAACCCGGGCTGATAGGTCAACGACGGCTGAACGGGCGCGCTGAAGATGTTCGTACGCATCGTCTGCTCGTCGATGCCTGCCCAGTACGGATTCGCCTTCGCCGGAACCAACTTGAAGGCGAGACCAGAGAGACGCATGTATTCCCGCAATCCGATCTTTCCATCGTCCGCGACCGTCATCGCAAAGTAGACCGGTCGTTGCCAGTTGTTGGTTCGAACGATATCATACACCATGATGTCCTGTGCCCTCAACAGCTTCAGGCCGCTGTATTCCATCGCGTGCGGCATGAAGAAGCGCAGAACGCCGTTGTTGGTGATCGCGGTGTCGATGGTCAGCTTATCCTCTGTTGTGAAACGGTGGACCACTTCTGGACCGACCGGGAGTTCCATCATCCGCGGCTCATACTGCATCGGCCGGATGTCGGCGATCTCCGCATCCGACAGGCTGATCGGCACGCGCTTCGCGCCGTGCGGCTCCTGGTGCTTGAGCTGTTTGATGTACCAGGAAGTGTTCACCAGGCTCAGGTTCACGATGCGGACGTCGCGACGCACTCCTTCCACATCCTGGAGGTACCAGAGCGGGAAGGTGTCGTTGTCGCCATTCGTGAAGAGGATCGCGTCCGGCTCGCAACTTTGAAGCAGATTGTAGGAATAGTCCCATGCGACGTAGTTGCCCGTCCGATCCGCATCGTCAAAATTGACGCGGAACATGTTCGCCGGAACGAAGACGAAGGCGGCGACCAGCACACCGGCACCGACTCCCATGGCCTGCCGTCCCACTCGTTCCTTCAGAAGGTCGATGAGGGCGAGCACGCCGAAGGCGATCCAGAGTGAAAAGACGAAATACGAGCCGACATAGAAGTAATCACGCTCGCGTGGCTGTGGTTCTTGCTGATTCTGATACAATGCGAGGATGACCCCCATCAACACGAAGGTCACGATCATGATGAAGGCGATCTTCGGCTGACGCTTCCACTGGTACCACGCGCCGATCAGACCGAGAATGAACGGGACAAGCAGCAGCTGCTTCACGTCCACGCCGGCATCCCGCATGTCCCCCTCGGAGCCGATGTAGTTCCATCCCAGGTAGCGGAAGTACATGTGCACGATCTGATACCGCCACATGTAGTCCAGGTCGCTCTTGTAGCGCGCATGGTACGCCTGCTTTTCGGGATCCGCATCCCACCGACGCTCGAGCACCGGTGCGCTTCCATATTGTTCGCGGTTCAAATACGACACAAGCCGTCCGATCGTGCTGGGGTCGTTCTCATTCATCGGAGGCTGAGCGTTCGCACGAATGTACACCATCGTATAGGTCGAGATCCCAAGCACGATCAACAGGAACCCGAGCAGCGCGACATTCAGCAGCCGGCGCTTCTCACGCTGCGAACGGTAGACGAAGAAGGCTGCGCCGATGAGTGCGGCGATGGGGATCACGGTGATCAGATCGCTCTTGGTCCCGCGAAAGTCACCATCAAGAAGAGAGGGAAGTTCTTTGACGATCCCGGGATAGATCACGAGGAAGATCACGGTCGCACCGACCATGAATTTCATGAAGCTCTTCATCTCGAATTCGTGGTTCCGGAAGTACCAGAGCAGCATGACCGGCCACAACGCCAGGATCGCAAGGAGATGGACGCCAACCGCGAGGCCGACGATGTACGCGATCAGGAGGAGGTATCGATCTCCGCTGTCCCGTTCCGCACGCTCGTACCAACGCAAGCCCAGCCAGAGGATCAATCCGACGAAGAACATGGACAACCCGTACACTTCCGCTTCGACAGCGTTGAACCAAAATGTCTTGCTGTAGGCGAGGGACAGGGCTCCAATGACCGATGAGCCGTACACGACGACCTTGTCGAACATCGTCGTCGGGATGCCCCGCCAGAGCTCGATCAGATCGACGGTGACGAGATACAGGAATGCGACCGCCGCCGCAGCCGAAAACGCAGACATGAAGTGCATTCGTACGGCAATGTCCCCGACGATCGGAAACAGCGACGCGATCTTCGCAATGAGGAGGAAGAGCGGCGCACCCGGCGGATGCGGCACTTGCAGACTGAACGCCGCGGCGCAGAATTCGCCGACATCCCAGAATACCACGGTAGGCGACAACGTGCGGATGTAGGTCAGAAGCGCCGCAAAGAAGACTCCAACGGCGATGAGGCGGTTCAATTTCTTGGGATCCATGAATACCCCGAATGCGATGGCTTAAGAATGGATGGAAAATGAGCAAGACTAATTAATGTAGACTGAAAAGCCCTCAAGTTCAAGAAAATTGAGGGGTTACAGGAGTCGCTGGCAGATCTCGTCGCAAATCACGTATCCGCGTGATGTCAGGGAGAGGCGTTGACGAGACAGAGTGACCAGCCCATCTGCGATCAATTGTTCAATGAGACTCGGGTTTTCCGAAGGAAGTTCCCGACCAAACCGCTCGCGATACGTCACAAGATCGATTCCACCACTGCGGAGCCCCAGAAGAATTGCTTCTTCCCGCCATTGTTCTTCCGATAATCGCTCCAGACCCGCGAGCGGAAGTTCTCCACGCGTCAAGCGATCGATGTATCCTTGAACTTGGGCGATGTTCCACCATCGTTCGCCCCCCCAGAAGGAATGCGCCGAGGGTCCGAACCCGAGGTACTCCGTATGGTTCCAGTATGCGGAATTATGTCGTGATTCCATCCCCGGCTTGGCAAAGTTCGAAACCTCGTATTGCGCATACCCGTGTTGACCGAGGAACTCGATCGTCGATTCATACAGGCGCGCATCGTCTTCGATCGCCAGCGGTTTCACTGACCCTGTGAGCACCATCCGCGAGAGTGGAGTGTCCGGCTCGACAATCAGGCTATAGCAAGAAATGTGGGATGGATCCAAGTCGACGGCAGCACGCAGGTTGAACATCCAGCGGTCGAGCGTCTGCCCGGGAAGCGCGAAGATGAGGTCGAGGCTGACATTCGAGAAGCCCGCGGCCTGCGCATCGCGCACGCATTGCGCCGCTTGATCGGCCGAGTGAATGCGTGTTAAGAAATTCAAATCATCCTGATGAAATGACTGGATGCCGATGCTGAGCCGATTGACGCCCGCCTGTTGAAATGCTTCGAGTTTTTCGCGATCAACCGTTCCCGGATTGGTCTCGATGGTCACTTCGGCATGGTCATCGATCGTGAAGGTGCGTCGGATGGATGAAAGGATATCGCTGAGTTGCGTCGGTGTGAGCAGAGAGGGGGTGCCGCCGCCGAAGAAGACCGTGTCGTACGACGTCGTTGTAAACGGAGATGTTCCGCGAAGATCGATCTCACGGCTCAACGCGCGAAGGAATTCAAGAATGAGCCGCTCGTACCCTCCGCGATTCCCGTCCGGCGCGATGGAATAGAAATCGCAGTAGACACACTTGTGTTCGCAGAACGGTATGTGGAGATAGAGGGAGGGCAAAGACTACCGTATCAATGTACCGACTCTTTCCCACCGGATCTGCATGGGGCCGTCGGGTTCGGATTGACGCCAGGACCAATAAACGAACAATGCTTCTCCGACAATATTCTCCTCCGGCACAAATCCCCAGTGCCGGCTGTCGTGGCTGTTCGATCGATTGTCTCCCAGGACGAAGTAGTGATCCTGCTCGACCCGATACAGCTCAACGAATTCTCCGTCGATCATGACACGTCCTTCGTCATTCGCCGCAACGGAGTGCCCCTCGCGCATGATCAAGTCGCGCCATCGAGACAAGGTCGTTCCATCCACGGCCACCTCCATTCCCTTGAAGGGAACGATGATCGGACCGTATTCGGTTTCCGTGAACCCGCTTCCCGGCGGGAAGATCCGATGGCCTCCATCATCTATGGAGTGCGATGGCCGCCAATCGCTTCTCGAATGGACCGGTGAGAGCACCCGGGCCCCATTGACGAACACCATTCCATTCCGAATCAACACCGTGTCGCCCGGCATGCCGATGCACCGCTTGATGTAATTCACCCGTTCATTCAGGTCGAGGTCGTTCGGCCGACGCGGGAATTCAAATACGATGACGTCACCACGGCGGACCGATCGAAACAACGGAATGCGGATGGAGGGGAGCAGGACCGCGGAGGAGGTCTCGAACCGGGGAGTTCGGAGACCGTAGGCAAGCTTGTTCACGAGCAGGAAGTCGCCGACCTGCAGGGTGTTCTCCATCGATGCCGACGGGATGCGAAACGCTTCAACGACGAACGCCTTCAGGACGAACGCGGTCGCAAGCGTATAGACCACGACCAGCACGATATCGCGCCAGCGCGTGCGGTTCTCCCGTTCCCCTTTTCCCGTCATCAGATCGTTCCGTTCCTCAACCCCGGCGTTCATTTGATCAGCGACCCGATGCGGCTCCACCGGACCGACGCGATCCGGCCAAAGATGTCATACAGCGGCAAATCCGTATTCCACGACCAGTAGACGATCATCGGCGTGCCGACCAGATTCTCCTTCGGGATGAATCCCCAGTACCGGCTGTCAAGACTGTTGTCACGATGATCTCCCATCCCGAACAAATAATCACGTTCGACGGTGTATGTCGTCGTCGGAATCCCGTCGACCAGAACGCTGGTTCCCACAACGGTCACCGCGTGCCCTTCGCGTCTGATGAATGTGTCCCATCGCGGCAGAACTTCGGGCGAGAGCGAGACCTGCATGCCTTTGGAGGGGATCACGAGGGGACCGTAGTTGTCGGAGTTCCATCCCGAGTTCTTCGGAAAGATCTGATCGTCGGGAGTGGCCGCCGGGATGCTCCAGGGACGATCGTAGCGGACGCGCCGGGGAATGGGAAACATCTGGCCGTTCACGTAGAGCACACGGTCTTTGACGAGGATCGTATCCCCGGGCAATCCAACGCAACGCTTCAGATAGAATTGGAATTGCGACGACGTGATCTCATCGCGATACCCGGGAAATTCGAAGACGATGACATCGCCCCGTTCGACGTCGCGAAATCCCGGAAGCCGGAACCACGGGATGGGAACGGGAGGGATCTGAACGACGCCAAGGTCGATGCCGGTCAGTGGAACCGTACGCGGCGAGGTGGGACCATACAGGAACTTGTTGACGAACAGCAACTCGCCCGTCAGCACTTCGTCTTCCATCGAACCAGTCGGAACAAGGAAGGAGGCGACGACGAAACTGTTGATGAGAATGAAAAGCCCCAGGACGATGCCGATCTCCTTCAATCCGGCGAGAAACCGTTCTTTGAATGGCTTCGGCTGTTCTTCGGGGGTCTCTTGTTCTTTTTGCTTCTTGGACACAGCAACTCCTTTCGAATGCACTATTCTTCCATCGACAGAACGGCGAGGAATGCCTCCTGCGGGATCTCCACACGGCCGACCTGCTTCATCCGCCTCTTTCCTTCCTTCTGCTTCTCAAGCAGTTTCCGCTTTCGGGAGATGTCGCCGCCATAGCACTTGGCCAGCACGTTTTTGCGCATGGCACTCAGCGATTCCCGGGCGATCACCTTGCTCCCGATCGCGGCCTGGATGGCGACATCGAACATTTGACGCGGAATCAGCTCCTTGAGTTTCGAACACAGTTTTCGCCCCCATTCATAGGCTTTTTGGCGATGCACAATGGTCGAAAGAGCGTCGACCGGTTCCCCATTCAGCAGAATATCCAGCTTCACCAATTCGGATTCGCGATACTCGAGGAAATCGTAGTCGAACGAGGCGTAGCCGCGGGACATCGATTTCAGCTTGTCGTAGAAGTCAAAGATGATCTCGGAGAGCGGCAATTCGAAGTGGATGTCCGCGCGCTCGGTCGACAGATAGGTCGTGTTCTTATGCACGCCCCGTCGATCCATGCACAACTTCATGATGCTGCCGATGTATTCCGTCGGCGTGATGATCTGCGCCTTGACGTACGGTTCCTGCACCGACTCGATGTGCGAGGCATCGGGCATCAGCGCGGGATTGTCGACAAGGATGAGATCCTTATCGGTCTTGATGACGCGGTACTCAACGTTCGGCACCGTATTGATGAGTGCCTGGTTGTACTCCCGCTCGAGCCGTTCCCGGATGATCTCCATGTGCAGAAGACCGAGAAAGCCTGCGCGAAAACCGAAGCCGAGCGCAACGGATGATTCGGGCTCGAAGGTGAGGGATGAATCGTTCAGTCGAAGCTTCTCCAGCGCCTCGCGGAGTTCCGCGAAGTCGTCGCTGTTGGAAGGATAGAGGCCGCTGAACACCATCGGCTTCACTTCCTTGTACCCAGGGAGCGGTTCCGACGCGGGAGATTCTGCGGACGTGACCGTATCTCCGACCTTCGTATCGTGGACATCCTTGACGTTCGCGATGAGATAACCGACATCACCGCAGCCAAGCGCGCCGGTCCGCTTCCGTTCCATCTCCAGAACGCCCACATCGTCCGCTTGAAATGTCTTGCCGTTGTAGAGGAACTTGACCCGCTCCTTTTCGCGCAATGTCCCGTCGACGACACGGACGTACGCAACCGCGCCACGATACTCGTCAAACACGGAATCAAAAATGAGGGCGCGCAATGGTGCATCGGGATTTCCGGCGGGAGCAGAAATGCGTTGGACGATCGCTTCGAGCACTTCATGCGTGCCGATCCCCGACTTCGCGCTCCCCATCAGGATCTCCTCCTCCCTGCAGCCGATGAGGTCGATGATCTGTTTCTTCACCGTGTCGATCATCGTCTTGGCGCTGGGAAGGTCGATCTTGTTAATAAAGGGGATAATCTCAAGCCCCGCGTCGATCGCGAGATACAGGTTGGAGATCGTCTGCGCTTCCACCCCCTGCGTCGCATCGACGACCAGGATCGCTCCCTCACACGCGGCGAGCGACCGGGAGACTTCGTAGGTGAAGTCCACATGGCCCGGCGTGTCGATGAGATTCAAGACATAGTTCTGCTTGTTCTCGGCCGTGTACTTCAGCTGGATGGCGTGCAGCTTGATGGTGATGCCGCGTTCCTGCTCGAGTTCCATGTCGTCGAGCATCTGCTTGGTCAAATCCCGGGCAGCGACGGTTCCGGTGTATTCAAGCAGGCGGTCGGCGAGCGTAGACTTGCCGTGATCGATATGGGCGACAATACAGAAATTGCGGATATGCTGCATGTGGGAGGAGCCAGGTGTTCCAGAAACAAGAAAGAGTAAAAGGATTCGGGAGGACGACCCGGAACCTTTTACTCCGAATTCTTAGAAATATAGCGGAAAATTGGGAGAACGGCAAGGAACGGAGAGCGCTGCGATGAACCATTTTAGGAAGAATTCCAGCAAGAAATCAGCCATATTGTTCCTGTTATCGATCAGAGGATGAACGATGCACATCGTAGTTGTCGGAGGAAGTGGATTCATTGGGCGAGCACTGATTGAGGAATTGCTTCCCTGTGGCCACAAGATTGTTTTGACGACTCGTCATCCGGAGCGGTGGCACAAATTCCACCGGACGGATGTACGCATCATCAGATGGGATGGACGAACAGCGGGTGCGCTCGTGCGGGAGCTTGAGGGATCTCAGGCGGTCGTGAATTTGGCGGGTGAGTCGATCGCAGCGAGGCG
>JBFYQI010000544.1:0-3983 GCA_041302875.1 Ignavibacteria bacterium | reverse complement strand
CTTATCTTCCCTCATGCCCCGCTTCAAGATCACGATCGAGTATGAAGGCACCCGCTACAGCGGCTGGCAGATCCAGAAGAACGCCCGCACCGTCCAAGGCGAACTCCAGGGGGCCTTCCGTTCCGTTTTCAAAACGTCCGAATTCGAATTCGCCGGCTCCGGCCGGACCGACGCCGGCGTCCACGCCCTGCGCCAAGTCGCACACCTCGACGTCATCACCGTACTCGCCCCGGAAATCATCCGGATCAAGACGAACGACCTTCTCCCCTCGGATATCAACATGCTCTCCGTCGAACACGCCGAGCATGGATTCCACGCCCGTCACGATGCCGTTGCCCGTGCATACCTCTACCAGATCTCGCGACGGCGTTCGGCCTTCGGCAAGCGATTCGTCTGGTGGGTGAAGGACAGACTTGACATCGACGCGATGCGTTCTGCCGGCGCGCTCTTCACCGGGTTGAAGGACTTCCGATCCTTCACCGCAGACGATCCCGAAGAGAAGTCAACGAAAGTGCAGTTGCATCCGATCGAGATAGAGGAAGCCGGCGATCTCATCCTCATCCGCGTCGTCGGCTCGCATTTCATTTGGAAGATGGTTCGCCAGATCGTCGGCGTGCTGGCCGAGGTCGGCCGCGGAGCAATGACCATCGCCGACGTGGAACAACTGCTCCGCATGCACTCGAACATTCCCGCCCAATTGACCGCCCCTCCTTCTGGACTCTATCTGGAACGTGTCTTCTATGAGGGGGAGCGGTTGGAGATCCCGCTGCAGCCCGTGATCGAGATCGCGAGCGATCCTCAGCGCACGCAACAGAGCCATCGACGTCGCACTCCGCACAAATCGGAACGACAGAAACCGCATGGACGCACGACAGAAAAAGACCGGCGCCCTCCGCACAAGTAGATCGGCGAAGGAAAAGCAATTCACCTTCCCCGCATTCTGCGACTATGCATGCGTGCACGCCTCGTTCGCCTCCCCCGATGCGGTGGGGGCTTGTCGGCGCGATCAGGGGGTCTTTTGCCGAAAGTTCAATTCATATAACAACAAGAATGCTGTCTGCCTGGGGAGAATCTGATGCCATCCCGCGTGATCTTCATGGCTCTCTCAGTACTGCTGCTGATGTCAGCCGTTCATGCTCAGGAATCGAATGCGATGCGCGAAGTGATCCTGGAACATTACGCGCGATATCCGAAGATGGAACTGCAGGATCTGTACAAGTTCCTATACCAGGCCGCGATGGGAAACGAGCACTTGATGAACGATACGGTCGGCATCCGGCAGTATCTTTCTCGTGAGATGAAAAGCATCAAGGCATCTGCATCCGAACCTCTGATCGAACGATTGTCCGCCGACAGTTCCATCCTGCGGCTGAATCTGCGTCCGTTCAAAGCAAAGGGGGGAGATCAACGCGTGTTGATCGAAGCGATGCTGCGGACCGCCGCGAATTTCAAGAAGGATCCGAACGCACTTCGCATGTATTGGTCCGTCGCCGAAGCACTTGCGGCCGAGGGTGCGATCCCTCCCACGACAGATTCGCTGCGGACGTACTTCGCGGAGCAGGAAGCAGCGGGTTTCCCCGTCTTCCATCATTCCGATGTATTCGTAGCTACGTACCATCCCGCATACCGTCTGCTCATGCGTGCCTATCTTCCCCGGTAAGGGACCATCCATGACCTCTTCCCCCATCGATATCGACCGCATCGCAGAGCAGTATGTACGCCTTGTCCTTGCGATCGGACGTCACGACGCGGATTTCGTGGACGCGTACTATGGACCGGAAGATCTCGCCGCGAGCGAATTGAACAGCTCCCGCCTGCTGCCCGATATCCGTGAAGAGGCGCAGCGCCTTGTCCATGTTCTGGACACGCTCCCCTCACAACCGACGGAGGAGATTGTCACGCTCCGGCAGCAGTATCTCCGGACGCAGATGGCCGCCATCGCCGCGCGGGCCTCGATCTTGAACGGAACCCGGATGTCCTTCGACGAGGAAGCGAAGGCGTTGTATGACGTAATTCCCCCCACCTATCCCGAAGCACACTTCCAGTCCCTCCTGCACGACCTTGAATCCCTCATTCCTGGATCGGGTCCGCTTCCCGCGCGGGTCGAACACTTCCGCAAACGATTCACGATCCCGACAGACCGCCTGGATGCGGTGTTTCAGGCAGCGATCGCCGAGTGCAGGAGCCGCACTCGCAAGCACGTCGCGCTTCCACCCCAGGAACGGTTCGAGATTGAATACGTGAAGGACAAGTCGTGGAGCGGCTATAACTGGTTCAAGGGGAATGCGAACAGTCTCATTCAGATCAACACCGATCTTCCGATCTTCCTCGACCGTGCGATCGACCTCGCAGCGCACGAAGGCTATCCGGGG
Source organism: Ignavibacteria bacterium (assembly GCA_041302875.1). GTDB lineage: Bacteria > Bacteroidota > Ignavibacteria > UBA10030 > UBA10030 > JAKAJH01. The sequence goes on along the minus strand of JBFYQI010000544.1, from coordinate 1,611 downwards.
CATCACGTCTACAATGCATTGCTGGAACAGGAATTGGTCCGCAAGCGCCGTTGGGTGGAGTTCAGCATCTACGCGCTCTTCTCTCCCCAATCCCTGATCGCAGAAGGAACGGCGAACTTCGGCATCGAGGTTGTCCTTCCGGGTTCTCAGCGGCTCGAGTTTGACCAGACCGTCCTCGCACCCCTCGCAGGCATCGACCCGGCGGCCGTCCCGGCCTATGCCCAGCTTCAAGCGCTCGTCGCCAAGCTGAGCTATGCCGGCAACGAAGCGGCACGCGCCTATCTCGACGGGGCGATGACGCGGGAAGAAGCCGCCGACTGGCTCGTGCGCTATGCGCTGATGTCCCCGGAGCGCGCACTCCAGCGAACGAAATTCTTCGATCAATACCGAAGCTATGTCATCAACTACAATCTTGGTCAAGACATTGTGAAACGCTATATTGAGGCACGCGGTGGAACGGTGGATGCACCGCAACGACGCTGGGACGAATTCGTCGCGCTTCTCTCCACGCCGCGTTCACCGTCAGGACTGATGGGATGAGTCGTCGTTCCGCTGACGCACGCACCAGCGCTTTTTTGAGGGATATCCGGGCGCGCCGGATGACGACAGAACGGATCCAACTCGACGGCCGATCCGTGGAATGTTCGATAGGCGAATTCTGGACACCGCGTCAACGACAGGCTTCGCGGCTTCATGAGATCTCCTATCGAGCGTGTTTCAAGGCGCAACTGCCGCGCTACTTCATCGAACGGTTGAGCGATCCCAATGATCGCGTCTATGACCCGTTCAGCGGGCGGGGCACCACGGTAGTCGAGGCGGCGTTCCTCGGACGGCGCATCGTGGCGAACGACATCAACCCGCTGAGCGAGATCCTCGCGCGTCCGCGCCTTGCCGTTCCGCCGTTGGAGGAGATCGCGGCACGGCTCGCGTCGATCCGATTCGATCCCGACGCGCGCGCCGAGATGGATCTCAGGATGTTCTTCCACAAAAGGACGGAAGCGGAGGTGGTCTCCCTTCGGCGCTATCTGCAGCGGCGGCGTTCACGCGGAACGGAAGACGACGTCGATCGCTGGATCCGCATGGTCGCAACGAATCGATTGACCGGGCACTCGCGCGGCTTCTTCTCGGTCTACACCCTGCCGCCGAATCAGGCAGTCCAGCCGGAACGCCAGCGGCTCATCAACCGGCGGCTGGGACAAAAGCCCGAGTATCGGGATGTGAAGGCGATCATACTTCGCAAGTCTCGCTCGCTGATGATCGGACTTGAGGACGCCGAGCGAGATCGGTTGCACGCCGCGGAAACGCACGCGAGATTTCTCACGGGCGATGCGCGCAGAACCAGGGCGATCCGATCGGCTTCCATACGATTGACCGTCACATCGCCGCCATTCCTGAACATCGTCGATTATGCCAGGGACAATTGGCTGCGGTGCTGGTTCAACGGACTCGATGCGGACCGCATCAGCCGGCACATCACGGCGAGCCGTTCGGTGGATGAATGGTCCGCGGCGATGGGAGAGGTGTTTCGTGAACTCCATCGGATCACTGCACCGCAGGGTTGGGTTGCGTTCGAAGTCGGAGAAGTGCGCAAGCGAAACGTACGGCTTGAGG
>JBFYQI010000501.1:0-4875 GCA_041302875.1 Ignavibacteria bacterium | reverse complement strand
AGATCTTTCGTCGCATCGATGATCGCCCGGTTGAACGCAAGCACCGGCTCGGGATCATGCTTCAGGTGCGCGGGAATCTTGGATGCATCCACATCCAATCCGACACAAAGCAACGACCGCGTCGCTCCCTGAACCGACCGAAGCCTCTCCGTAAAATTCATTCACTCTCCTCCACATCTGAATTCTGAATTCTGCCTTTCGCCTTCTTCTTCCACCCTCCTTATCTTCCAACAACCGAATACACGATCTCCCCGATAAGCATCACCAGCACGATCGTCCCGACCCACGCGAATCGCCGGTCCCGCTCGGCGGCAAATCCGGCGATGGCGGCGATCACGCGGATGATCGGCGTGAACATGAGAAGCACCAGCCCCAGATACATCAGAATGATCGGGTCGGCGGTGAGACTCCACACACGGTGAGCGAGCTCGCCGAGGGAGGGGTTTTGTTCCGGAGCGGGAAGCGTGAAGGATTGCAGCCCCGAGAGGACCAACCCGACGATCATGAGCGCGGCGCTTCCCCACACTCCAAAGCGGAGAACACGGCTGGTCCAGTGTTCGACGATCGCATCGGTGACGGGTTTGTGCATGAACCACCTGGGAGATGGAGATTGATGATCGGGTTATCGGAGGTACAACTGGATCGCAATGCCGAGGAGAACGACGGCAAAGATCCAGGTCAAGACATGACTCTTGATCTTGCGGCCCAGCCGGACGCCGAGAATCGATCCCGTCAAGACGCCAAGCACCGCGGGCGAGGCGATGTACGGATCCATGTGGCCGTTCGCAAAATAGATGAACGCGCTCGCCGCCGCGGTAACGCCGATCATGAAATTGCTCGTCGCCGTCGCGGCCTTGATGGGCATCCCGGATAACATGGTCATCGCCGGTACCTTGAAGATCCCGCCACCGACGCCGAGTAGACCGGAAACATTCCCGGCGACGAAACCGACGCCCATGACGGACGGAATGCGCTTGACGGTGTACTTGACCTCCGCGCCGGTGGCATCGTCGATGAACGATCCCGGCAACGCGCCGTCCAGATGGACCTGCTCTGACGTCCTGCGTTGACGGGCACGGCGGATCATCAGAATCGAGACCACAAGGAGTAGAAAGGCGAAGAGCTTCTTGAGCGCTGCCCCGGACAACAGATTCGCCGTGATCCCCCCAAGCACGGCTCCGAAGACCGTGGCGATCTCCAACAGCATGCCGAACCGCATGTTGACGGTATGGCGTTCGAGATTCATCGCCGCTCCGGCGCTCGACGTCGCGATTACCGCGACAATGCTGGTCGCGATCGCCTGATGCATCGGCAGGTCGAACACGAGCACAAGAAAAGGAATGAGAAAGACGCCGCCCCCGAGTCCGAGGAGCGCACCGACGCCGCCAGTGATGATCCCGCTGGCAAAGAGGAGAAGCAATGAGGTGTAGGTCACAGAATGGGTTCCGGAAGAACGAGTGCGGTCATAGTACAGAAAAGTGCCGGCACAAGCAACGCGCGGTTCACTTCTTCAAACATTATTCGTATTTTTCCTCACGTGTATGCAGCGGTTCCCGGTCGACAAACGGACTTGATCTATGATCACGAGATATGAAATCGTCAACAACCGCGTGAACGCAACGGAGCACGACGATGCGCCGATCATCGTCATGGTCGATCCCACCGAGGCAGAACGAAAGTTCCTCGTGGAGCAGTTGAACGTCGACGAGCATACGCTCTCCTCTGCGCTGGACCCGGATGAACTTCCGAGACTGGAGTTCGAGCCGGATCACGTCGCCATCATTTTCAAGCGGCCGAAGAACTACTCCGGACGCCACCAACTGCTCTTCAAGGTCGCGTCGACCGGCCTCTTCCTGTTCAAAGACAAGCTCTATATCGTGCTCGACCAGGAGATCACGCTCTTCGACGGCAAGGTGTTCCAACGCGTCCACTCCCTTACCGATCTCGCGCTCAAGCTCGTCTCCCGCTCCATCTATCACTATCTCGAACATTTGAAGATCATCACAATGATCTCGGATGAACTGGAGAAAAAGATCAACCAGTCGATGGAGAACAAGTATCTCATCAATCTATTCACCCTCGAAAAAAGCCTCGTCTATTATCTCAACTCCATCAGCGCGAATGGCGTGCTCATCGGACGGTTGAAGATCAACGCGGCGAAGCTCGGCTTGTCCCAGGAGGCGCAGGAATTCCTCGACGATATGAACATTGAGAACAGTCAATGCTTCCGGATGGCGGAGATCCATTCAAACATTCTCGCCAGTTTGATGGACGCACGTGCATCGATCGTCGGGAACAATCTGAACGCCCTCATGAAGACGCTGAATCTCATCACCATCGGGATCATGGTACCGACCTTCGTCGTCAGCGCCTTCTCGATGAACGTCGGTATTCCCTTGCAACGCCATCCGTATGCGTTCGAGATCATCATGGCCCTCGCGGTGGTCTCGGTCATCATCACGGCTACGATCTGGAAGCGAAAGAAATGGTAACGAAAGGACCTCTCCCCATGCGCACACTCTTCCTCCTTGTCGCACTCGTTGCGACCTCATTCGGTCAGTCGTTCGACCGCTATTTCACTCCGACCACGATGCGGGTGGACTACCATCATTTCGGCGTCAAGGGTCAGGAGCAGATCACGCTCGACAAGGTATACGAAGAGGGGGCGTGGGCCGGCAGTCGTACGGCGTTGTTGGACCAACTGAATCTCGGCGATTACTTCGTGACGGTCACCGATCTTGCGACAAACACGATGATCTACTCGCGCGGCTATTCCACCATCTTCAATGAGTGGCAGACAACGGAAGAAGCGCTGAACGGCGTCTGGCGGACCTTCCACGAATCGGTCCGCTTCCCCATGCCGAAAGCGTCGGTGAAAGTCACCATCGCGCGACGCGACCGGTTTGTCGCCGCGGGAGAGAAGATGACGTTCCGCGATTTCTTCACCACCATCATCGACCCGACTGACCCGACGCAGGTGAACCGTGAAAAGCGGAAGCAGGCGTTTGCGGCCTTCGACATCATGAACAACGGCGCCCCGGAGAAGAAGGTGGATCTGTTGATTCTGGGTGACGGCTACGCGGCGGCGGATATGGAGAAGTTCCGGAACGACGCGAAACACTTCGCCGAAGTGCTGTTCAACACGCCTCCGTTCACCAAGCACAAGAAGGATTTCAATGTCCGCGCCATCGAGGTCGTTTCGGACGACTCGGGCATCGACAAACCGGACAAGAACGTGTGGAAGAAGTCAGCGCTGGGAACGATGTATAACACCTTCGGCTCCGCGCGGTACGTGCTGACGGAGGAGAACAAGGCGATCCGGGACATCGCGGGCACAGTGCCGTACGACTACATCACCATCCTGGTGAACGACGACCGCTACGGTGGCGGCGGGATCTTCAATCTCTATACAACGACCTATACGAAGGTCGATCAGCCGGGGCAGGAATGGCAGATGGACTACGTCTATGTCCACGAGTTCGGCCACTGCTTCGGAGGACTCGGGGATGAGTACTACAGTTCTCAGGTCTCGTACATCGACTTCTATCCCAAGGGGGTCGAGCCATGGGAACCGAACGTGACATCCAAGAACACGCGCGAAACGCTGAAGTGGAAGGAGCTTCTGGCGGAAGGAACGCCAGTCCCTACACCGTGGGACAAGGCGGAATACGACAGCCTTGATGCGGTGCGCGGCAAACTCGACCGTCTGGCCGCCGACTACTACCAGAAACGCGATCCGATCCAGAAGCGACAGACGGAGATCTTGCGTCGTTCAAAGTTCGCTGGTGTTGTCGGCGCATATGAGGGCGCGGGATATGTTTCCAAGGGAATGTATCGACCGGCCCTTGATTGCCGCATGTTCACGCTCAGCCTGATCGAATTCGATCCGGTCTGCTCCGCCGCGATCGAACGGGTCATCGGGATGTATGTTAAATAGGACAAGCTGGAATTCAAAAGTCAGAAGTCAAAAGGATTGAGGCATGCATTTCTTTTGACTTTTGACTTATCACCTATGAATTGACATGAACCCTCACCTTCCCCCTACCACCCTCATCACCGGTGCGACGTTCGGCATCGGGAACGAACTCGCGAAGATCTTCGCTGAGCAGAAGCATACGCTCGTGCTCGTCGCGAGGAACAAGGACCGCCTCCACGCCATCGCGAAGGATTGGAAAGAGCGTTACGGGATCGAAATTGTCGTGATCGCGAAGGATCTGGCCGATCCGAAGGCGCCGGAATCCATCTTCCAGGCCGTGCAAAAACACGGACTACACGTCGACAACCTCGTGAACAATGCGGGATTCGGATTGGAGGGACGATTCGCATCGACCACGGTCCAGCGCGAGCTGGAGATGATCCAAGTCAACATCGGGGCGCTTGTTCATCTCACCAAGCTCTTTCTTCCCGGCATGCTCAACCGTAAACATGGACGCATTATGAATGTCGCTTCGACGGCGGCATTCCAGCCAGGACCGCACATGTCAGTGTACTACGCCACAAAGGCCTTCGTCCTCAGCTTCTCCGAGGCGCTCAACGCGGAATTGAAGCGCACCGGCGTGACGGTCACCGCGCTTTGCCCGGGACCGACGCATACCGAATTTCAATCGCGCGCAGGAGTATCCAGCAAGGTGCTGCGCACCGCGGGCATGAAGGCGTTCCCCGTTGCGGAAGCAGGATACCGTGGAATGATGCGCGGCAAGCGGATCGTCATCCCGGGTTTGTTCAACCGCATCGGCGTCTGGTTCGTCAAATTTGCACCCCGTCCTCTTCCCGCCATGATCATCAAGCGGCTCCATGGATGAAGGCGCGATCGTCTTCTTCGACGAACACTGCGTTCTCTGCAACCGTGTAGTGCGCTTTCTCTCATCAATCGAT
>JBFYQI010000496.1:0-16526 GCA_041302875.1 Ignavibacteria bacterium | reverse complement strand
ATCGCCGCCGACCCAAGATCATCCGACACGTCAAACCCGTACAAACTTGCCCCCACATACGCATCCACAATGTTGAGGATGTACGTCAACGCGATATAGATCGCATACTCATCACGAATATCGTGATAGCCATCCCTGATTTGCTTGAGGATCGCGTCCCCAGTGCGAAAGACCGAATCCTGAAGAACGGATGCCGAGTACCGATCCCGGTAATCTTTATATCGCTTGTTCGCCGTGATCCATTGGCTGACAAAGAACCCGCCCGCTCCCCAGATGATCGGTATCGTGTAGTATCGCTCGGCGTACACCTGTCCCGCTCCGGGAAGAATCGCCGACAACGCCATGGCGAGCGTCCCGGATTTCTCAGTGCGAACGGTGATCGTGGATTCTTCCGCTGCAGATGCTCGAAGCGACGCATAGATGGGTGCGTCTGGTCGAACGAGAGAAGAAAGGACGCGCTGTTGCGCGAACGCAGTCCCGGCCGCCGTCAGGACGGCCAGGATCAGCGCGTACAGCTGTGGGGATTTCATGGGAAGCGTGCGTCAATGACCGACGAGGGCGATCGCTTCGATCTCGACCCGAACATCGCGCGGAAGCCGCGCAACTTCGACCGTGCTGCGTGCCGGTGCCGTTGAACCAAGATACTCGGCATAGACCTCGTTCATCGCCGCGAATTCGTTCATGTCCTTAAGAAAGACGGTCGTCTTGAAAACGGACGAGAATGATGCGCCGCCAGCCAGAAGAACCTTCTCCAGGTTCTTCAAAACCTGATGGGTTTGCGCCTTGATGTCCCCCTCCATCACCGCGCCCGTTGCAGGGACGATGGGTACTGTCCCGGAGACATACAAAAACTTGCCGTCCACGAGGACCGCCTGGCTGTAGGGTCCGATCGGTTTCGGGGCGTTTTCGGTCAATACTTTATGCAGAGCCATGGTCATCTTCCCTTTGTTCTGTCGTGTGTCGATCAGCGGCCTGATTCAAAAATATCCAGCAACCGGTCCAAGTCGTCCAGAGAATAGTATTCGACGACGATCTCCCCTTTCCCCCCACCGCGCGGACGAACCTTCACCCGAGTCCCCAATGCGATGCGCAGTCGTTCCTCGACATCATGCACGTCCGATGTGACCCCCGTCGCATGCCGCCCGGACTTCCCGGACTTCTTCGTCCCTTGTGCGAGTGCCCGCACCAGCTCTTCGACCTTCCGCACGGACAATCCGCCGTCGATGATCTTCTCATACATCCGGAGCTGATGCTTCTCGCTCGGCATCGCGATCAACGCGCGCGCATGTCCCATCTGGATCTTCTCGCGCCGCAAGCCGTCCTGGATCTTCCCCGGGAGCTTGAGCAGCCGCAGGAAGTTCGTGACCGTGCTCCGTTCCTTGCCGACGCGCTGGGCGACATCGTCCTGCGTCAGGTGGCATTCGGCGATAAGCCGTTGATACGCCTGTGCGACCTCAATCGCATTCAGTGTTTCCCGCTGGATGTTCTCGATCAGCGCGAGTTCCAGCATCTCCTCGTCGGACGAGATGTCGATGATATACGCCGGGATCTGGCGAAGCTTCGCTCCTTGAGCAGCCCGCAATCGCCGCTCCCCGGAGATCAGTTGATACCCATCTTCCACACGCCGGACGGTGATCGGTTGGATGATCCCTTTTTCCTTGATCGACCGGGTCAGTTCTTCAAGAGCAGTCTCATCGAAATCGAGCCGGGGCTGGAATGGATTCGGCTTGATCCTCGTGATGTCGATGCTCGCGATGATGCCGATCTCTCCCGTATCCCGCCGCACCGACCCCTCGCGCACGTTCACCTCGAGCTTTGGCCCTTTGGGAATGAGTGCGTTCAATCCCCGACCGAGTACGTTCTTCTTCAGCTGATTTGTCATTCGTTTGGTCCTACATACCCGCCGATCGCGCCGGCAGCGCATCGTACAGGCGATTGTTCTTCATGACCTCCTGCGCCAGATCCATGTAGTTGCGCGTTCCGGAGCATACGGCATCATACAGCAGGATGGGCTTGCCGAAACTGGGCGCTTCGCTTAATCGGATATTCCGGGTCACGATCGTTCCAAAGACCTTGTCGCCAAAATACCGTCGCACCTCTTCGACGATCTGGTTCGAAAGCCGCAACCGCGAATCGAACATCGTCAGCAGCACCCCCTCGATGTCCAGGTTCGGATTCAAGTTCTTCTTCACCATGTTGATCGTGTTGAACAATTGCCCGAGTCCCTCGAGCGCAAAATATTCGCATTGCACTGGAATGAGCACGGAATCCGCAGCACTCAGCGCGTTCAGCGTCAACAGCCCGAGCGAGGGAGGGCAATCGATCACGACAAAGTCGAAGCGGTCCCGGACCGGCTGAAGCGCCGCGCGCAGAAGGTGCTCCCGATGCTCCGCCTCGATCAATTCCACCTCGGCACCGACGAGGTCGATGTGAGAGGGAAGCACCGACAGGAACGGCATTTGGGTGGGGATGATCGCAGATGCGGCATCGGAGGCACCGACCAACACCTCGTAGATCGTCTTCCCGTCGGGGGCCGTCGCGCCGACACCGCTCGTGGCGTTGGCCTGGGGATCATTGTCCACCAGGAGGACGCGCTTCTCGGCCGCCGCCAACGAGGCAGCAAGATTGATGGCTGTCGTTGTCTTGCCGACGCCCCCCTTTTGATTCGCAATGACGATGATCTTTGACATGCGGAAAATATACGGCTTATTGCATGGGTCTGCAAACGATCCGCTTATCCCAACCGCTCTCCGACGGCGATGCGATATCCACGGAGAAACTCGTCGATGGGAAGGCGCCGCTTCCCTTCCTGCTGCACATCCACAAGTGCCACCACGCCGTTGCCGGTCGCCACATGAAGCGCTGTCGGCGTCACCTGTGTGATCGTTCCCGCCGGTTGCGTTGGGATCTCTTCGAGAATGTTCGCCCGGTAGATCTTCAGTACACGCTCGCCGTGCATCGTCCATCCGCATGGAGAGGGAGAGAGTCCCCGCACGCGATCATGGACCTGCTTGGCCGTCATCGTCCAATCGATGCGGCAGTCTTCACGAAAGATCTTCGGGGCGCGCGAGACGAGCGTGTCATCCTGCGCCTGCGGCACGGCCTTCCCCGTTTCGATCGCACGGACCGTCTCCAACACGACGTCTGCGCCCAGCATCGCCAACCGATCATGCACATCGCCGGCGACATCATCCGGTCCGATGGGAATGGAACGCTGAAGCAGCATTGATCCCGTGTCGACCTTGTCCTGGAGAAAGAACGTGGTCACTCCGGTTTCCGTCTCCCCGTTGATGATCGCCCAATTGATGGGAGCCGCACCGCGATACTTCGGCAGCAGGGACGCATGCAGGTTGAATGAGCCGAGTCGCGGGACGGTGTAGATCTCATGGGGAAGGATACGGAAGGCAACAACGACGATCAGGTCGGAAGCGAGCGCAGAGATCTGTCCGCAGAATTCGTCGCCTTTGAGGTCATCAGGTTGGAGGATGGGAAGCCCTCGCTCGCGGGCGAAGGTCTTCACTGCCGTTTCACTGACCTGCTGTCCCCGGCCGCGTGGTTTGTCAGGTGCCGTGACGACGGCGGCAACGTCGTAGGAATGTTCGAGGAGGATACGGAGGCTGGGGACCGCAAATTCCGGGGTTCCCATGAAGATGATGCGCATGCACGCCTCAGGCTTCGACCGATGCGACAACCGGATAGCTCGTTTCGACTTCTCCGTTCTGGATCTTCTTCAACTTGCCGCGGAGCAACCCCTTCTTGGCGGTGCTCACGCGGTCTGTGAACAACACGCCGTTCAGGTGATCGTTCTCATGCAGGAACACCCGCGCCAGCAAGCCATCCAGCACGAGTACCTGTTCCTGAAAACTCGTGTCGCGGAAGCGAACGCGGACCTTCTCTGCCCGCTTGACGTCCGCGCGAACGTCAGGAATGCTCAGACATCCCTCTTCCATGGAGAACGCTCCTTCCTCCTCGATGATCTCCGGGTTGATCATCGCGACCGTGCGTGGAAGATGCGGCGATGTAAGGTGGCCATATTCGGCGACTTCGGTGAGTTCTCCCTCCGGCTTTTCGGGGAGTTCCTCAATATCCATAATGTCAATAACAAGCACCCGCCTCAGATCGCCCACCTGCGTCGCCGCCAATCCGATTCCGTTCGCCTTGTGCATCGTCTCGAACATGTCGACAACAAGTTTGGTCAGACTGTCGTCCATGGCTTTGACGGGCTTCGCCGTTGCACGAAGAACATCGGTCCCGTACAAATAGATCGGCATGATCGACATGAGTGCTCCTTGATTCCGTCTGTATCCTGATCACGAACCGCCGATCACCCGTCGGGTGAATTCATAGCGGCTCTTGTAGTACGTGCTCTGCAGCGAGGAGATCGTCACACCGAGTGTGACACTTGCATGCGCAAACAGATTGTCTCCGAGATAGATCCCGACATGCGATGCGCTGGCTCCGGTCGTGTTGAAGAAGAGGAGGTCGCCAAACTTCAGATCGTTCGCGGCAACGGGAATGCCAACCTCCGCTTGTCCCGCGCTCGTTCGCGGCAAAGCGACCGCGGCTCCTTGTTGATACACGGTCATTGTGTATCCGGAGCAATCCATTCCACGCTCGCTCGCGCCGCCGTGGACATACGGCACACCCATGTAGCGCGAGATCGCACGCATCAACTTGCTTTCATCCAGCGGCGGGATGGCGGGATTCTTCTGCTCACGGAAGCTTCGCTTCCCCTGCGCGATCGCATCGATCTCCTGGGGCTCCGGCTTCCGGTCGTTTTCTCGCGATTCTTCCTCCGCTTCCTTCGAGCTGAATCGCGGCCCCGTCTGACGCGGCGGCTCGGCGGCGGATCGCTTCCCCGAACCGAATCGCGGAGACGCCGTCCCGCATCCCTCAACGAGAATTGCCCCGGCAATGATCGCGACCAGACAGGCCGCGCGGACGAGAATTCCGGCTGGCATATCGATAGCAAAGCCCTGCAAAGGCAGGGCCGGGGAGCTCCTTGTGATGGTCGGGAATGGCGGAAGAGCCGAGCGCTCCCTACCCGAGATACGCACGCAACGCCTTGCTCCGGGATGCGTGGCGCAAACGGCGGATCGCCTTCTCCTTGATCTGGCGCACCCGCTCGCGCGTGAGATTGAATTTTTCGCCGATCTCTTCCAGCGTGAGAGAGTGTTCCTGCTCGAGGCCAAAATAGAGCTTGATCACCTGCGCTTCGCGCTCGCTCAGCGTCGATAACGCGCGGCGCACTTCCTCGCGCAGCGATTCCTCCATGAGCGTCGAGTCGGGAGACGGCTGACGGTTGTCCTGAATGACATCCAGCAACCGGTTGTCCTCCCCCTGGGCGAACGGCGCGTCCATCGAGAGGTGGCGTCCTGAGATCTTCAGCGTGTCCGAGACCTCGAACAGCGACATGTCGAGCTCTTCCGCCAGCTCACTGGCGCTCGGCTCACGCTCGTACTCCTGCTCGAGCGTGCTGAATGCCTTGCCGATCTTGTTCAACGCGCCGACACGATTGAGCGGCAGCCGGACGATGCGCGACTGCTCGGCAAGCGCCTGGAGGATGGATTGACGGATCCACCACACCGCGTAGGAGATGAACTTGAAACCGCGCGTTTCGTCGAATCGCTTCGCAGCCTTGATGAGGCCCAGATTCCCTTCGTTGATCAGGTCACCGAGCGACAGACCCTGGTTCTGGTACTGCTTCGCGACACTCACCACGAAACGCAGGTTCGCCTTTGTCAGCTTCTCAAGAGCCTTCTGGTCCCCCTTCTTGATGCGACGGGCGAGGTCGATCTCTTCCTGCGGAGAGAGCAGTTCGACCTTCCCGATCTCCTGGAGGTACTTGTCTAACGACTGGCTCTCGCGATTCGTGTATTGTTTGCTAATCTTCAATGGAACGTCCTTTGTTCGTTACCGTTTTCCCTCGCGTCAGCGCAGAAGGGAGAGAAAGCTCTCGCCCGCGAGAGAGTCGCTGCGGAGACCAAAGAATCCCGCGACCGTTGTTCCTGCATCCGCGAAGGTGTTCCGTGTTCCCAGGGACACGTTCGTTCGTCCGCCGGGATGCACACAGAGCAGAGGAACATATTCGCGCGAATGATCCGTGCTCGCATCCGTCGGATCGTTCCCGTGGTCCGCGGTCATGAGGAGAACGTCATCCGCCTTGAGTTCTGCGAGAATCTGCGGGAGCATGGCATCAAATTCTTCCAGCGCCTTCGCAAATCCTCCGGCATCCTGGCGATGGCCGAACAGCATGTCGAAGTCGACCAGGTTTGCCATGATAAATCCTGTCTGCATCTGTCGCATCGACGCGATCACGGCCCGGGCCCCTTCCGCGTTCGACGTCGTGTGGATCGTCCGCTTCAACCCTCGGCCGGTGAAGAGGTCGTCGATCTTTCCGATCCCGACCGTCTCGATGCCCGCCGCACTCAGCTCATCCAACACTGTACGTCCCGGCGGTTCAACGGCGTAATCCCGGCGTCCCGATGTCCGCGTGTACGCGCCGGATGTTCCGACGAACGGCCGCGCGATGACCCGCCCGACCGCATGATCACCGACGACAACCTTCTCCCTGGTGAGATGACAGATCTCGTACAAACGATCCAACGGGATCACCGATTCGTGCGCCGCGATCTGAAACACGCTGTCCCCCGACGTGTAGACGATCGGATACCCCGTGCGGACGTGCTTGTCCCCCAGCTCATTGATAATGACGGTTCCGGAAGCGGGTTTGTTTCCCAAATACCCCTTCTCGCCAGTAACGCGCAAGAAGGAGTCCAGGACGTCCTTGGGAAACCCGTGGGGATACAGCGGAAATGGCCGTTGCGTGACAATGCCGGCGATCTCCCAGTGACCTGTCGTGCTGTCTTTTCCCTTCGACCGTTCCGCCATCCTGCCGAAACAGCCCTCCGCATTCGCGACAGGACGAAGGCCCTCCGCCTGGACGATATTGCCCAGGCCGAGCCGCTCGAGGTTGGGAAGATGAAGCCCCCCAACGGCGTGCGCGGTGTTCGCGAGCGTATTCGTCCCCGCGTCACCGTACTCTGCCGCATCCGGCAATGCACCGATCCCGACTCCGTCCAGAACGATGAAGACGAATCTGCCTTGCGTCACGATCGTCGGGCGGTCTGTGGATTATCCGAGGATCTCTTTCTCATTGCACTTGCACAGCTGGACGCGCTGCCGGTTGAACCGGTACGAGCCGTGCGCTGAACGAACGGACTGGACGTACAACGTCGCAACCTTCGGTCCGCCGCACTTGGGGCAGATCACCCCTTTTTCCTTGCCCGCCTTTTTGGCCTTTTCTGCAAAGTCAGTCTGTTTTGCCATGAAGAACTCCAGTCAGTTATCAGTAATCAGTAGTCAGTTCAATCAACAATCCCAAATCAACAATCAACAATCAACAATTCAATAGACCCTCACCAGATTCCCCCCCGCCTCAACCGCCTTCTTCAGAACCTTCTCTGCATTCTCCAACAGCGAGACATCTGTGAAGTTCCCGGATGGTCCCGCCACACCGATGCTCACGGTCACCGTGAAACTCTTGTTGTCAATGTTGAGGATGTTGCTCGCGATGTTCTTCCTGACCTTCTCCGCCCAGAGTGTCGCTTCGTTGGCGTTCGTCTGCACAAGCACCGCGCCAAACCGGTTTGTGCCAAACCGTCCGACCACGTCATAGTGCCGGATGGAGGCCTTGATCATTTGGCCGATGCTCTGGAGCACGACATCCATCGCTTCCTTTCCGTGCCGAAGCGTATGTTCGTCCATGCGGTCCACGGACACGAGCACGACGGCAATATCGAATCCGAAGTCGGTCGCGCGCTGTGCCTCCTCATGCAGGCGCTCGAGGAAGTGCTTCCGCGTCGACACGCCCGTCACCTCATCGAGCGAAACAACGTTCGTCAGCGTCTCGCTCAGGGTCAGCACTTCGAGCGCCCAAGACCCCGAATCCGCCAATCGCTGGATCAAGCGGACATCAGCATCTGCATAACTCTTGGTATCCTTGCTTTCGACAACGATGGCACCATAACACCGGGTCAGCGAGATCAACGGCACGATCGCAAGCGATCCCTTCGTGTCACAGCGCTCTGCGGGATAGAATCGCGGAATCGTCAGCGATTCGACCCGATCAACGACCTTGGGAACGCTCGATTGAATCACCGATCCGACCAGACTTCGATGAACATCCACCTCGCCAAGCACAGGGACATACGAATCGTTCATCCGGTTCAACACCTGCTGGATGAACCAAGCCTTGCGTGCATCGTCATAGACAACAATGGAAACGTAATCCCACGGCACGAGCCGCGAAACTTCTTCCGCGATCGAACGCGTGATGTTGTGCGCGGACGAGTCAAGGATGAATTGCTCCCGCAGCCTGCTCAACGACCTGAGCACCTCGGAATCGAGAAGCATGTCATACTTGTCCGTGTACGTTTGGATGAGCGACGAGATCAGCTTCGCGAAACGCGCGAGAAGCGCCATCGTCTCCGGTCCGTACGCATCTGCTTCCGGGCAGTCGAGCGAAAGCACGGCAACCGGTCCGGCCGCCGTCGTTGTCGCACCCGCATAGAACACCGGCACCGCAACCGCCGTCCGCACCGATTCCGCCCCATCATAATACGGCAGCATATCCGACTGCGATGCATGCTCGAGAAAATTCACGAGTTGGGGTTTGTTCGTTCGGGCAACCTGACTCAGGATATCGGTCCCGAGCTCGCATCGCCGGTGGGTTGTGAACACCGTGCTGTCCGAACTATGCGCTTCGAGAACGAGCTGCTGCTTCTCCTTGTTCACCCAGTACAAACAAACTGTGCGTGCGAAATGAACATCCTTCAGGACCGTCAGAACGCGCATCATCACATTCCGGAACTCCGACCGCGCCCCTCGCTCGCTGGAGGATTCTGTTTCTCCGCCTTCGAGAAAATCTTCCGCGCGGAATTCGTAACTCTTCGGGATCTCTGCGTGCTTCGGTTCGAGGACGCCCGACAGCGGCTCCTGCTTCGGCGCGATCGCCTCGGTGCCGTCATCGACGAATTCTATCCGGTACTGCTTCCCCGACGATTGAAAATCATCAAAGATGAGTTTCTTCATCGCGCCTCCGCGCTCCTCTGGTGTGGGAGTGGATTGGACCGTACGATTGGGACGCAAAACGATCACGAGCGCCACCACAATGCAGCCCAGAAGCAACAGCCCGGCCTTGAGCCAGCCTGCAGGAACGAGCAACCCCACAATAAACAGCACGACGCCCGCAAGCATGCCCGTCCCTTGCAATGGCGTGAATGAAGCGAACCAGGAACGAACAATGTTAAGGCTTCGGGCGTCCATCTACCGTCGTTAGTATGCTGACACCACTACAATTTGATAAAATTAGACAAAAAGGGCTGAAAAGTCAAGAAAATCATAGACTTAGCGGAATGATCTCGTTGCTTGGGATTCGAAAAATGCCTAATATCCTCCAAGCTTCATCACCAAACCGTTTCTCCTTCCCAATTTGCCAACGGACGTCCCATGAAAGCCGTCATTATGGCAGGTGGGTTCGGCACCCGCCTTCGGCCTTTGACTAGTAATGTTCCCAAGCCTATGGTCCCTGTGGCCAATCGGCCAATGATGGAGCACATTGTTGAATTACTCAAGCTCCATGGCATCACCGAGATCGTCTCAACCCTCTTCTACCAGCCCGAGACCATCCAGAGCCATTTCGGCGACGGATCACGATTCGGCATCAAGATGCAGTACCGCAAGGCGGAGGCTGATTACGGAACGGCTGGGAGCGTTCGCAATGCAAAGGACTTTCTCGACCAGCGTTTCCTCATCATCAGCGGCGACGTTCTCACCGATTTCGATCTCACAAAGGCGATCCAGTATCACGAGTCGAAGAAAGCGAAGGCAACGCTGCTGTTGACTCGCGTTCCGAATCCGCTCGCATTCGGCGTGGTTCTCACGGCTGAGGACGGACGCATCACCCGATTCCTCGAGAAGCCCTCATGGGGCGAGGTCTTCAGCGACACGATCAACACCGGCATCTACATTCTCGAACCCGACGTCCTCGACATGATCCCGGAGAAGACCGAGTTCGACTTCAGCAAGAACCTCTTCCCCATGCTCCTGGAACGGAAGATGGGATTGTACGGCTACGTTTGCGACGGGTACTGGAAGGACATCGGCAGCCTGAACGAATACCAGGACGCACACATGGACGTCCTTCGCGGACAGGTGAAGGTCGTCCTGAACGGTAATCGCGCGAGCAATATCGTCGCCGATTCCGGCGCGAGGATCGAGACATCCTCTGACAAGATCACCGGGGAGTGCATCATCGGGAAGAACACGCGCATTCACAAGGAAGCAACGATCAGCAACTCGGTCATCGGGGATGACTGCGAGATCCTCCCCGGCGCCGTCATCCGGAATTCCGTTATCTGGAGCGGTTCGCACATCGGCGCGCGTGCGGAGCTCTCGCTTGACATCTTATGCACGAAGTGCACGATCGGCGACGATGTTTCGATCCTGGAGAACGTCTTCATCAGCGATTCATGCGTCATCGGCAAACGAAGCAAGCTTCTGGCGAATATCAAACTCTGGCCCGGGAAGACCGTTGAAGAGGGATCGGTCGTCACGCGCAGTCTCGTGTGGGAAGACCGATGGCTCCGCGAACTGTTCTCGGATGCACGCGTCACGGGCATCTCCAACATCGAGATGAATCCGGAGTTTGGCGCGAAACTCGGCGCCGCCTTCGGTGCCCTGGTCGGCTCCGGCTCGAGCGTCGCCTGCAGTCGTGATGCGGACCTGGTGTCCCGTATGATCAACCGCGCCATGATGACGGGCCTCATGTCGGCCGGGGTCCACTGCGTCGACCTCCGCACGAGTTCCATCCCCATCATTCGTCATGAACTCCGGAGCGGCAAAGAACGCGGCGGGTTCCACGTCCGCAAATCCCCCTTCGACCGGAATTGCACCGATATCATCTTCTTCGACGGCCAGGGGAAGGACCTTCCGACAAGCAAGACCAAGTCGGTCGAACGCCTGTTCTTCGGCGAGGATTTCCCGCGCGCGCATTTCGAGAATGTCGGCACGATCAAGTTTCCCGAACGCATCACCGAAAGCTACGTCGAACGCCTCCTGGCGCCCATCAACACCGACGTCATCCGGACGAGCGGCCTGAAGATGGTCATGGATTACTCGCATGGCGTCGCGTCGACCATCTTTCCGAACATTCTCGGCGGGTTGAATGTCCAGATCGTCGCGCTGAATGCCTACCTTGACGAGCGGAAGCTCACTCGCACCAAGGAGGAATTCGACCAATCGATGCAGCAACTGGCGTACGTCGTGACCTCCCTGAAGTACGATTTCGGCTGCATGTTCGATGCAGGGGCCGAACGGATCTTTCTTGTCGACGAGCACGGCCGGATCATCGACAGCGATCGTCTGCTCACGCTCCTTGTGAAGTACACTGCTCTCGCGACCCCGGAGTTGAAGAAGATCGCCGTTCCGATCTCCGCATCCGGTGAAGTGGATCTCCTCGCGGATGAGTTTGGTTTCTCGGTCATCCGTACGCGAGACAGTCACCTCGCTCTGATGGAAGCGGCAACGGACAAAGAGATCACGTTCGTTGGCGGGACGAAGGGTGGATTCATCTTCAATGATTATCTCTTTGCTTCGGACGCGATGTACAACGTCACGAAGCTCCTGGAGTTCCTCGCCCTCACCCGCAAATCGATCGGCTCATTGGACGACACGACCCCGCGTCTCAGTTTCGTGAAGAAGAACATCCCGTGCCCGTGGCATATTAAAGGCCGGGTCATGAGGCATTTGATGAAGGATTCGGAACACCTGCGGCGTGAATTGGTTGACGGAGTCAAGGTGTTCATCGATAGCGGTTCGCCCCGCACGTCCGTATTGATCACGCCGGACCGCGCCCGTCCGATATTCCACATCAATGCGGAATCCGCAGATGTTGCCACAGCCCAGCAATTGTGCGACGAATACGCAGAAAAGGTCAAACGTTGGATCGAAGAGTAGCGTTGGGAATTGCGCAGATTTTTGTGCATTTTATAGGCTGGAATTGAAATTCGAGGTGTGTCGGAGTATTCGATGAAGATCACAGACATTCTTACGGAACAATCGGTCAGGACAGGACTCGAAGGATCGTCCAAGACGGACATCATCAACGCGATGATCGACCTCGCGGGAAGCCAGAAGGCCGTGCAGAATAAAGAACGCATGCGTCAGGCGATCCTCGAGCGTGAGAAGATCATGTCGACGGGTGTCGGTTCCGGATTTGCCATTCCCCATGGAAAGACCGATGCCGTGTCGGACATTGTCGCGGCGTTCGCGGTCACCGCTCAACCGATCGATTATCAGTCACTCGACGACCAACCCGTACGACTCGTATTTCTCCTTGTCGGACGCGACAATATGGTTGGCCCGCACATCAAACTCCTCAGCCGGATTTCGCGCCTGATGAACAAGGAGGACTTCCGCAAACGGCTGCTGGAAGCCGAATCGCCGAAGGAGATCCTCGACATCTTCCGACAGGAAGAGGCGACGTACACCGAGGCTTGATCCTCTGCCATAAATTCCCTCCGGCGCACAGATGTGATCGCTCCTCTCCCGGAATCCAATCGTCCCCAAGGACGTCAACTGTGAAATTTCGAACCATCAGAGGCACCAAGGATATTCTCCCTGGCGACGTTGAGGCGTGGCAGCACGTCGAGGCGGTGGTCCGTCGCGTGATGCAGGACTTCAACTACCAGGAGATCCGCACGCCCATCTTCGAGCAGACCGGATTATTCGCGCGCAGCATCGGCGAACTGACGGACATCGTCAGCAAGGAAATGTACACATTCCGGGATCGCAGTGACGAAAGCGTGACGTTGCGACCGGAAGGGACAGCCGCAGCCCTGCGTGCGTACGTCCAGAATAACCTCGGCGAACAGTCGTCGCTTGTCAAGATCTACTACATCGGGCCGATGTTTCGGCAGGAACGACCGCAGGCCGGACGCCTTCGGCAGTTCCATCAATTCGGTGCCGAGGCCCTCGGAGCGGATTCGCCGCAACTGGATGTTGAGATGATGCTGCTGCCGGTGGAGGTGTATCGCAATCTCGGCATCGAGGAATTCTCGCTGAAGATCAATTCCGTCGGCTGCGAAATATGCCGTCCGGCCTACAAGGAGATCCTGCAGAAGGAATTGGAGAACGGCGCGGATCGTCTCTCCCAGGAAAGCCGCGGACGCATCGCACAGAATCCGCTCCGCATCCTTGATTCAAAGGACGAGGGGGACCGATCGGCGACGGCTCACGTGCCGCTCATGAAGGATCACCTCTGTCCATCCTGCACATCGCATTTTGAACGGGTGCAGCAATTGCTCACCGCGCTCGGCCTGCCATTCGTCGTCGACGGACGGCTCGTCCGCGGATTAGACTACTACACGAAGACCGCGTTCGAGGTCACAAGCACCTCGCTCGGGTCGCAGGACGCGCTCGCCGGCGGCGGACGCTACGATCTTCTGGTCGAAGAGATCGGCGGGAAGCCCACGCCGGGAGTTGGCTTTGCGGCAGGGATGGAACGATTGCTGATGGTCATGGAGAAGACGGCGTCCGCCACGCAGCCGCTTCGGGTTCCGGACCTGTATATCGTGGCACTCGACGACGCCTCACGCCGATGGGCCTTCGTGCGGGCGCAGGAGTTGCGGCGGCACGGACGCTGTGTCGAGATCGACTATCTCCAGCGAAGCATCAAAGCGCAGATGCGCGAAGCGAACCGGCAGAAGGTATCGTACGTGCTCGTCGTCGGAGAGACGGAACTTCAGAGCGGCTCCGCCCGACTCAAGAACATGGCCGACGGCAGTGAAACGACCGTCACGCTCGCATCGTTCGACCTTCCGACGACACGGTGATCCCATGGCTGCAGCAAAGCGGCGCGATCCGGATTATCAGCTCAACATCTTCCCGCAATTCGACGAGGAACGAAAGCGGGAAGTGACGACCTTCCTCGTGCAGACGACGAAGATCTTCACCAGTTTCCGGTACGAGATCCTGCTGGACCACCAGCAGGACGACCGCATGATCGTTGTCAAGATCCTCGGCCTTCATGTGCCGGAGATTCTCCTTCCTCAGACAGGCCCCGCCCGCGGACGCATCGACTTCACCGGCTTGAGCGGTCTCTACACGGTCCAGGTGATCAAGCAGGACAAGTCGGTCAGCGAATGCCAGGTCGAGATCTCAAGCGGCGAGGTGTTGATCAAGAAGAAGCCCACCAATCCATTCATCCTCATCTCCGGCGATCCGGTGGAGATGGGCTGACCACTGACCACTGATTCCTCATTCCTTCTTCCTATGCTCCCAGTCCTCTTTAAAATCGGTCCGTTCACGGTGTACGGATATGGCTTCATGCTTGCGATGGGATTCATCGTCGCGAGCTATGTACTTGCATCGGAATTCAAGCGCAAAGGAATGAATCCCGACCATGCGAACAAGACCGTGCTCATCGCACTCGTGGCCGGCGTGGTTGGTTCGAAGATCCTGTACCTGATCGAAAACTGGAGCGCGTTCGTCGCAGATCCGATCGGCATGACGTTCAATCCGGGGGGATTGACGTTCTATGGCGGCTTCCTCCTCGCAACGTACGGCATCTATTTGTATGGGAAGAAACACAGCATCCCGTTCTTGAAGATCGCCGACGCGCATGCTCCCGCGCTGTTGCTGGGCTACGGGATCGCTCGGGTCGGTTGTCACCTGGCAGGAGATGGCGACTACGGGTTTCCGACTTCCCTTCCGTGGGGAACGGATTACTCAAGAGGGACATTCCCCCCTTCCGCGGCGTTCCGCAACTTTCCTGAGATCACGAGTCAGTTTCCGAACGGCATCGTTCCCGACACAACCCTCTGTCATCCCACGCCGATCTACGAATTGCTGATGTGCGTGGCGCTCTTCTTCCTCTTCTGGCGCATTCGAAAGACGCCGCGTCCGATGGGCATGTTCTTCATGTTCTATCTTGTGGCGGCGGGAGCCCAGCGGTTCATCATTGAATTCCTGCGGATCAATCCGCGCATCTTCCTCGGGCTCTCCGAGGCACAGCTGATCGCGCTTGGCCTTATCGCCGTCGGCATCTTCGGCTGGTCCCGGCTCCGAACCCGTCCCGCGACGACCTAGGACCTGTCCCGATGGAGCAGACCATCACCGGACGCCAACCGGTCATCGAAGCGCTCAAATCCCGACAGGCGCTCGAGAAGATCTACATCCAGCATGGTGCGGGCGGTCCGGCGATCCAGGAGATCAAGGATCTTGCACGCCAAGCCGGTGTTCCGTTCGTCGAAGCCGACAAGGCGAAGCTCGTACAGCTTGCGGGGGACCAGTCGACGCAGGGAGTCGTCGCCATCGCGGGCGGCACACGATATCTCGAGGTTGACGAGTTGATCGAGATCGCGCGAGGGCGGGGAGAGCCGCCTTTCCTTCTCGTCCTTGACGAGATCGAGGACCCGCACAATCTGGGGGCATTGATCCGGACTGCGGAGTGCGCAGGCATTCACGGCGCGATCATCGCAAGGCACCATGCGGCTTCGGTGACCGCGACGGTAGCCAAGACCTCTGCCGGTGCATCTGCGCACCTTCCAATCGCTCGCGTCACCAACATCGCACAGACGCTCGACGAATTGAAGCAGGAAGCGATCTGGATCGTGGGAACGGACGTGACCGCTGAGCGGACGTACTTCGCGCACGACTACTCGGGACCGGTCGCGCTGGTCGTAGGCAATGAGGGACGCGGAATGCGGCGGTTGGTCAAGGAGAAATGCGACTTCTTGATAAAGATCCCCCTCCACGGAAAGATCGGGTCATTGAATGCATCGGTGGCGGGGGGAATTGTGATGTTCGAGGCAGCAAAGCAGCGCCAAAAACAGCGAGTGTGACCCCAGTTAGTCTCCCATTCCGGCATCTCCCCGGGAGCTTCCCCGGGGCGGCATCATCAACCTACTTCCCCTCTCCCACTTCTTCATCCCCTTCTTTCATCAACTCATACCGCTTCATCTTCGTGTACAAATGGCTCCGCTGGATGTCCAACGCTTCCGCGGTCTTCGAGATATTCCAGCGGTGCAACTCCAACTGCTTCTTGATGAACGCCGCTTCTGCGCGTTCCTTGAATTCCTGAAATGTCCCCCCCGCCTCGAGAAGCCCGCCGTCGGCGCTCTGGATGCCGCCTCCGTACGTGTCCAGCACACGAATATCCACGGATTGTCCGGGCGACAGGATGATCAGCCGTTCCACTGAGTTCCGGAGCTCCCGAACGTTCCCGGGCCAGTCGCGCATCATCAGCGCATTCAACACGTCCTCGCCGACCTTCTTCTTCGCGATCCCGTTCCTTCCGCACACGTCTTCGACAAACGCTTCGGTCAACACCGAGATATCCTCACGGCGGTCGCGCAGTGGTGCAACGCGAATGGGGATGACCGACAGCCGATGATATAGGTCTTTGCGGAAATTCGCTCGCCCGATCTCCGCTTCCAGATCCTTGTTCGTCGCCGCAAGGACTC
>JBFYQI010000447.1:0-4951 GCA_041302875.1 Ignavibacteria bacterium | reverse complement strand
CCAAGAGTTCATCATCCCGAGTCCGGACATAGCCGGAAAGCGAACTGACACCGGCGATAGTTCCGGTCTTCGCTCGAAGATTCCCTTCCGCGGGTGTCCCACGCATTCGTCGCGCGAGTGTACCGTCTACGCCGGCAATCGGAAGGGAGGCGTAGTACAGCGGGAATAGTCCGGGACTGGCATACATCCCTTGCAACAGCTGAATGATGGCCTCGGCAGATATGAGGTTGTAATGTGAAAGGCCTGACCCATCGACGAAGCGGTAAGCAGTCGTATCAATGTTGAGCTTCGCCAGGGTTTGGTGGACCACCGAGAGGCCCGAGGAGAATGAACCGGGGACGCCATAGGTGGTCGCAGCCATTGTCTTCAGCGCATTCTCGGCCGACAGATTGTCGCTGATCTTGTTCAGGTTCACGATCATCGAATCGATGGGTTGGCTGTGCGTCGCGAGGACACGGCCGTTCGTCGGTCCGGCTCCGAAGCGGACCATGCCCGAGATCCCGATCCCGACGCGTTCGCATGACTCCCGGAGCAACGTGGCTGCATAGAGCTCGGGCTGCCAGACCGTGGTGCGGACAGACCGAGGACGATCCCAGGGCCGCATTGCCCCTTCCACCAGGATCGTGTTCATCCGTTCCTTAAACAGGCGCTTGATCGTCAAACGAGGGAGTAGGGTGTCCGTGGAGATCACGGCGCAGTTGCTGACGGAAACGTAGTTCGTAGGCGGCTCGACGGTCACCTGGACGAAGCGGGCTGTGGCGGAATCGGGCCGAGCGGTCACGCGGACGCAATTCTTGTTGACCGAAATGGCTGAAACCGGCATGCCATCCGGATCGGTCTCATCGTCCCACATCCATCCCGGACCCCAATACTCGCCGTCGAAAAATGAAGCGTCAGCGATGACATCACCATCGACCCGCTGAATACCGAGGGACCTCAATTGTCGTGCGAGTGAATCAAGCTGTGCGTCCGTCAGGTCAGGATCGCCCCCGCCTCGGAGATAAAGCGTGTAACAGGTTCCGGATGTTTCGTCAAGGGAATCACATTCCAGCGTTGTACGGAATTCGTATTGGGTCCCCAGGACATGCAATGCCGCCGCTGATGTCAACAATTTTGTGTTCGAGGCGGGACGCATGAGCAGGTTGCTGTTTCGAGAGTAGAGCACCTCGCCGGTCTGCAGAGAAACGATCTTGACCGCTGCGTTCGAGGGTATGAAGAGGGAGTCGTTCAGAAGACGAATCGTCTCTTCTCGGAATGTCTTGACCGGATCGACGGTAGCAGTGCGAAATGCAGACGAGCAGCCGCCGAGGAACAGGAAGAGCGTGACGATGAAGCAAGGAATGCGCATAGGGACACCGACGCTTGTGGACGCAACGAGATGAATCTCACCCGAAAACAGGAGAAATGCAAGGTAATCCGCCATCGCAAGTCGGTTTGCCTTGCCGTGCATTTTTGGATATATTGATATGAATTGAGTCAATTTCAGGAATCACGATGCTCACGTTGTTGAAGAGGTTCTTTGGTTCAAAGTCGGAGAAGGACGTCCAGTCGCTTGCGCCTCTGGTGGAAAAGGTCAATGCGGTGTTCCCGCAACTTGCAGACTTGTCTGAGGATGCTCTGCGGGCCAAGACGGAGGACTTCCGAACTGTCATTCGGGAGCATACAAAGGAGATCGAAGCCGAGATCGCGGCCGTACGCGAGCAGCTCAAGGAACGGACCTCCTTCGAGGCTCACGAGGCATTGTATGCCAAGATCGACGAGTTGAATAAGGAACTCGATGCTGCCATCGAGGAAGCGCTGAGTGAGATCATGCCGGAGGCATTCGCTGTTGTGAAGGAAGCATGCCGTCGGATGGTTGGACAGCTCTGGGACGTGGCGGGCAATAAGGTCAAATGGGACATGGTCCCGTTCGACGTGCAGCTGATGGGTGGCGCTGTGTTGCATCAGGGGAGAATCGCGGAAATGGCGACCGGAGAGGGAAAGACGCTCGTCGCGACGCTTCCGGCGTACCTGAATGCGCTCCCCGGCCGTGGAGTGCATATCGTCACCGTGAACGACTATCTCGCGCTCCGCGACAGCCAGTGGATGGGGCGCGTCTTCGAATTTCTCGGCCTGACTGTCGGCGTGATCCTGACGCACATGGACCCCGCCACGCGCCGGCGTCAGTACGCTGCCGACATCACGTATGGGACCAATAACGAATTCGGCTTCGACTATCTCCGCGACAACATGGTGCTCAGTCCTGACGAAATGGTCCAACGGCCGTACAATTATGCCATCGTGGACGAGGTCGATTCCGTTCTCATCGATGAGGCCCGGACCCCGCTGATCATCAGCGGACCCGTAGCCAGCGCAGAGCACAAGTTCGATGAGATGAAGCCCTACGTCGATCGCCTCGTTCGCGCGCAGCAAACGCTTGTCGCCAAGATCACAACGGATGCAGAGACTGCCCTCACACGAGGAAACACAGAGGAAGCGGGGGTGCAGTTGTTGCGCGCCCAACGCGGATTGCCGAAGAACAAGAAGCTGATGAAGCTCCTTTCCGAGCCGGCGAACAAGACGCTCATGCAGAAGACCGAGCGTGAATACATGCAGGATCAATCCGCCCGCATGCATGAGATCGATGATGAGTTGTTCTTCAGCATCGACGAAAAATCCCACCAGATCGACTTGACGGAAAAGGGGCGCGAAACCCTTGCACAGGCGTATCCAGGGAACGACAAGGAACTCTTTGTTATTCCGGATATCAGCACCGAGTTGAGTCTGATCGAAGGGGATGCCTCTCTCTCCGTCGAGGAGAAACAGCTAAAGAAAGACGACGTCTCCAAGCTGTTTGCGGAACGGAACGATCGGATCCATACCATCCTGCAGCTGCTCAAGGCATATAGCCTGTACGAGAAAGATGTCGAATACGTCGTGTCGGAAGACGGCAAGATCATGATCGTCGACGAATTCACGGGACGATTGCTCGCCGGCCGCCGATATTCAGAAGGTCTCCACCAGGCCATTGAGGCGAAGGAAGGGGTCAAGGTCGAGCGAGACACGCAGACGCTCGCTACGGTGACGCTCCAGAACTACTTCCGGATGTACAAGAAGCTTGCCGGGATGACGGGGACCGCCGAGACGGAAGCGGGAGAATTCTTCGATATCTACAAGCTCGATGTTGTCGTCATCCCGACGAACCAGCCGATGGTAAGGGACGATCAGGATGACCACGTGTACAAGACACGGCGGGAGAAGTATAACGCCGTCATTGAAGAGATCGAGGAGATGCGGAAGCTCCAGCGTCCGGTCCTCGTCGGTACGACCAGCGTCGATGTGTCGGAAACGATCAGCCGCATGCTCAAGCGAAAGGGAGTTCCGCACAACGTCCTGAATGCGAAGCAACATCAGCGGGAAGCAGAGATCGTCGCCCACGCGGGTTTGCCTGGAGCGGTGACGATCTCGACCAACATGGCCGGCCGCGGAACGGACATCAAATTGGGACCCGGCGTGCGTGATCTTGGCGGCCTTCACATCGTCGGCACGGAACGCCACGAAGCCCGCCGTATCGACCGTCAGCTTCGAGGTCGCGCCGGCCGTCAGGGAGATCCGGGTTCGTCGCGGTTCTACCTCGCGCTTGAGGACGACCTCATGCGGCTGTTCGGAAGCGAGCGCATCGCGCGTATCATGGAACGGATGGGATTGCAGGAAGGGGAGGTCATCCAGCACCCGATGATCACCCGTTCGGTGGAGCGGGCGCAGAAGAAGGTCGAAGAGAACAACTTCGGCATCCGGAAGCGCTTGCTCGAGTACGATAACGTCATGAATCAGCAGCGCGAGGTCATCTATTCGCGTCGGCGTCATGCCTTGCTCGGTGAACGGCTGCGCGATGACATCTTTGACATGCTGCGGGATC
The DNA here is from genome assembly GCA_041302875.1 of Ignavibacteria bacterium. Classification (GTDB taxonomy): domain Bacteria; phylum Bacteroidota; class Ignavibacteria; order UBA10030; family UBA10030; genus JAKAJH01. The sequence continues at coordinate 1,053 of JBFYQI010000447.1, read as the reverse complement.
TGGTTCAGAAGACGGTGGCGGCCTATTACGGAAGCGGCGACCTTTCCGGTCTCGCTGAGGAGGTCCGAGCGCGATTTCTCATCGACCTCCAGATGACGCCGGAGCAATTCCAACGACTCGGTGAAGGCGGTGTCACAGAAGAAGTACTCCGTCTGGCGCAGGAATTCTATCGTCGGAAGGAAGAGCAGATCGGGACGGAGCTCATGTCCACGCTGGAGCGCATGGCGATGCTCCAGGTGATCGATTCGAAGTGGCGGGACCATCTGCGCGAGATGGACGATTTGAAAGAGGGAATCCACCTCCGGGGGTACGGTCAGAAGGATCCGTTGGTGGAATACAAGTCGGAATCCTTCCGCATGTTTATGGAATTGATGGATCTCATCGCCAGCGACGTGCTGAACATGGTCTTCAAGTTGTATCCCGAACGTCCCGAACAGCTCCCCATCGCACGTCCGCGCCGACCCTTGCGTCGCGAGGATATGACCTTGACGCATGCATCGGCGGACGGTGCGGGTTTCGCCGCAGCGCGCCAGCCGATTCCGGGTTCGGGACACGAAGGCGAAGGACGCGAGGCGCCCCCGGCTGCCGGCAAGATTCAGCCCGTTCGTGTTGCGGATAAGGTTGGCCGGAACGATCCCTGCCCCTGTGGTTCGGGGAAGAAATACAAGAACTGTCACGGAACCTAATATCGTCTCGAAGCCATTCGAATGAAAAAGATCGAAGCGATCATCCGCCCGTTCAAGCTCGACGACGTCCGTGAGGCCCTTTCTGAGGCCGGCGTTCGCGGGATGACCATCAGCGAAGTCAAGGGCTATGGGCGACAGAAAGGGCATACGGAGCTCTACCGCGGCTCGGAGTACAAGATCGATTTTCTGCCGAAGGTGAAACTGGAGATCATCGTTCCCGCCGCGATGGTCGACCGCGTCGTTGCGGTCATCATCAAGTCGGCGAAGACCGGGCAGGTGGGGGACGGAAAGATATTCATCTCCCCGATCGAAGACGTCATTCGGATCCGCACGGAAGAGTCGGGCGAGTCCGCGGTCTAAGACGATG
>JBFYQI010000440.1:0-2940 GCA_041302875.1 Ignavibacteria bacterium | reverse complement strand
TAGTCATGTCCCCGCCCGCACAATCGCCCGGCGCGTTGACGATCCACTTCAGACGCGCCGCGGACTACCTTGCATTGACAAAACCTGAGTTGACGCTCCTCTCGGTGTTTACGGCGACCGGTGCGGCATATCTCGCTTCTGCTGAGTCGATATCAGCGACTCTGCTTGCCGCGACGTTTGCTGGGACCGCGCTTGTCGGTGGCGCATGCGGTGCGCTGAATCAGTATGTCGAACGGGGACATGATGCCATGATGAGGCGCACGGACCGACGTCCGATCCCCGCGGGACGGATCACACCTCGCGCAACAATGTTCTTTGGCGTTGGACTCGCGCTCGCCGGGCTGATCGTTCTCGCACTGTTCACCACCACGCTGGCCACCATCCTCGCCTTTGGTACCCTCGTTACCTATCTCGTTATTTACACGCCGTTGAAGCGCCGCACACCCTTTGCGACGATCATTGGCGGGATCCCGGGAGCGCTGCCGCCGCTCATCGGGTGGAGCGCCGTGACGGGATCTGTCTCGATGGGGGGATGGGCGTTGTTCTTCATCCTCTTCTTCTGGCAGATGCCCCATTTTCTTGCCCTTGCCTGGATGTACCGGAACGACTATGCACGCGCAGGATTTCGGATGCTTGCGGTCGTGGATGCATCCGGAGCCTCATCGGCGCGGCAGGCGCTCGTGTACTGTGTCGCGCTCATTGCTGCATCCGCGATGCCGACGCTCGTGGGAATGACGGGCACTCTGTATTTTGTGGGAGCGTTGCTCCTTTCGATCGTCTTTCTCGCACTGGCGGTGCGATTCATGCGAGAGCGGTCCGGCGCACACGCGCGTCAGTTGTTCTTCGCATCGCTTGCTTATCTCCCGGCGCTCTTTTTCCTCCTCATGATCGACCGGCGATAACGACAACGGAGAGAACCATGCACACCACCGAGCTCAAGCCGATCTACGACGCACTCCGGCCATTACTTGCCAAGCACTCTCCGCCCTTGGTCGCGACCTTCGACCTCGACTCGCGATATGAGCTCTGGTCACAGAAGGAGGTCTTCTTTGCGGGGAAGAAGCGGAGCGAGGTCTTTTTTGCCGGGCTGATCATTCAGCGACATTACGTCGGTTTCTATTTCATGCCGATATACGCGAATCCCGGGATGACGAAGGTGTTGGGGAAGGAACTGGTTGCGCGGCTCAAGGGGAAGTCTTGCTTTCACATTACGGCGCTCGACCGGACATTGACCGCGCAGATTCGAAGGGCGCTGAAGGAGGGGATGGCGATGTATCGAAAGAACGGATGGGTGTAGTCTTGAGGCTGATCGGGGAGGAAAATCTTAGCAATTTCTTCATCTGCCCTCCGTTGCGTTTCCTTCACGTGCTTCGTATACTTGACACAACCTCGCATTGCATCATTGATGATTTGTGCAGAACGAAACCCCGCGAGGATCTTATTCCGGAGCTCTCTCATGCGATCACTACGACCAATTCTCTTTCTCCTGTTGAGCGGTATGATCTTCCTTGGCGCCGATTGCGAGGAGGATAATGCACCGACCGAGCCGGCGGGACAGAACTCCAACGTTATCATGCCCTTGAAACTTGGGACCGTGTGGACCTACCTCGATTTGAGCTACGACACTTCTGGTGTGCTCATTGAAACGGACACGACGCAGTTCGCTGTCGTCGGAGACACGACCATCAATAGCGAGAAGTGGTATTACATTGGCGGGATCGAGTTGCTCACGAACCGGAGCACAGGACTTTGGTACGCATATCCCGAGGAAGATGGATGGTCCATCGCCCCGGGATTGATGGCAAAATATCCGGGTCAGGCGGGGGACACCTGGAGCGGGCCTGACAGTCTTGTAGCCACATTGACGAATGTCGGCATCTCCATCGCCGTTCCCCACGGAAACTATACCTGCTATCGCTATCGATACGCCGATCCCGTTTCAGGAGCAACGGACGCTGTTCGATACTTCGCCGTTGACAAGGGGCTCATCCAAGATGAGTTCTATGCCACAACGGATTCAGGGCGGGAATATGTCGCCCATCGACGCATGCTCAGCGGGCTGGTTCTCACCAAAGAGCTTTCATCTGTGGACCGGCAGCAGGGCCGTTTTATAGTACGCTGACCCGGTCCGCTGAACCGGTCCCTGATCGGGACACTAACCGGGTTCGACCTTGAACCATTGGTTCAGGAGACCGCGGGGAATCTCGCGGTCGATGGCCGGGAAAGTGGTCGGGTCTGTTTACAAAAAATTGGGGCTCTGTTGTGGTCCTTTGTGTCTCGTGTGAATCAATGAGCTCTCGTGGTGATCATTTTAGCATTCCAAGTCATAAGGCATAAGTCAACGGAGTTGGCCAAGTCAGTACCTTTACGAGCCAAACCTTCTGCCTTTTGAGTTTTGACTTCTGCTCCAGGCTCTGGGCTTTGCTCTGGGCAAAAGGCCGCTTTTCGGGAAGGCTTTCTGAGACGCCACCGGGTTGTTGTCCCGGTCCCGCACCGGGTCATTAACCCGGTTCGTCCTTGGATTCTTGGGACGGCGGTGTGAATCCCAATTCATTCGTCTCGCCTTCCGAATCTGCAACGCCGCGCAGTTCCGGAAATCTCCGCACCAACCCAGCGGGGGCTATGAGCGGCGTCCTCGGCTGCAGCATCTTCCTGAGTTGAAATCCGTTGACCGGCGAATCGACGTTGGCATCGTTGTGGAACACGACGAACGTGCTCGGCGCAACCGTCGCAACCTCCCGCAATCGCGTCGTCAACTCGTTCAACTCCTCCTCGGAATACCGATACGCATAGCGATCGCCCCGCTCCGGGTGGTCCCATGCCTCCGCGTTCCTTCCCATCATCCGAAAGTACGCGTGTCCGTTGTACGCATCGCTGCGCAGCGGCACGTGCTTCGTCAACGCGGGGAGGTCGGTGTTGACCATGCAGTAGCGATGTGTG
>JBFYQI010000416.1:0-9068 GCA_041302875.1 Ignavibacteria bacterium | reverse complement strand
ATCGCGGCGATGCCGGTGACGGAGGTCGGTGCCGTTCTTTCGCTGCAGGCTGGTTTCGTCGCCGGAAGCTTGCGCGGAGGCCGAAGCGGGGAGGTCGCATACTGGATCGACGGCGTCCCGGTGACGGATGCCTATAATGGCAGTCAGGTCGTTGAGATCAACAAGAGTCTCGTTCAGGAATTGCAGTTGGTTTCGGGGGCCTTCAACGCGGAATACGGGCAGGCGATGTCCGGCATCGTGAATATCGCGACAAGAGAAGGAGGACCTTCGTTCTCCGGCGGGATCGGGCTTTACGGCGGCGACTATTTGATCTCGCCATCAGGACGCGGAAACGCCGGTCTGTTCGCCGAGGCCCCCAACACGCCCACCACGCTCTTCCCCGGTCCCGCGTTCAATCCAACGAACATCCGCAATATCGAAGGGAATTTGAGCGGGCCGATCTTCGGCGACGATTTGACTTTCTTCACTAATGCGCGGTATATCCACTTCAACGGTAATCTGTACGGGTATAATCGATATAATCCGAACAATATCACATACGTTGACAGTTTGGGTCGATTGACCATGCACCGGGATGCTGCAGGAAAGGGCGATAGTTCCGTCGTTCCGATGAATTGGAGCGAGCGGACGTATTTGCAGGGGAAACTAGCTTGGCGGATGACGTCAATGATGAAGGCGACGCTGAACTACATCTATGACTACAACCAAGCCAAGTCCTATAGTCGATCGTTCTTCTACAATCCGAATGGCATCGGCAAGAACTACAACACGAGCCACACAGCGATCTTGCAACTGACCCACACACTCAGCTCAAACACGTTTTACACGATTGGTGCATCCCTTTTCTCGAAGAACTACCAGTACTACTTGCACGATCTGGAATATCGTGATTCCGTCGACGCATCGGGCACGTACGTCGGCGCCTTTGAAGTGTGGAACCCGCAAGGCCCTCACTACGTCCATCCAGACGTCTTCATCGCCCTTGAAGGGGAATCCTACAACTTTCTCACGGGCGGAACAGACATGGGGCGATATGATCGCACGACGACCACCGGCCTCCTGAAAGTTGACCTCACAAGCCAGATCACACCATCCAATCTGGTCAAGATGGGTGTCGAATACCGGCGCCATCGGTTGGAAGTGGATTCCTACACGCTCCAGCCGATCCCCGAGCGCACAAGCTTCAACAAGTTCACGGATGACCCTTTTGTGCGGACGTACATACTCGACGTCACCTCAAATTCACATGACCGGTTCACGCGGACGCCGTACGAGTTCGCCGTCTACATCCAGGACAAACTCGAGTTCAAGGATGTCATCGTCAACGTGGGGCTTCGATTCGATTACTTCCAACCAAACGGACAGATCCTCCGGGATCCGTCAGACCCCGGCATCTATACTCCGGTGAAGGTCGCGAACCGATTCCATGATTTGGACAATGACAATATCCAGGACGATGGCGAACCGGATGTGACGTTGGCGGAGCGTTTGGCATACTGGTATCTTCCTGCGTCGGCGAAGAGTGCATGGAGCCCTCGGTTGGGCGTTTCATTCCCGATCACAGACCGTGGGATCGTCCACTTTTCGTACGGCCATTTCTTCCAGATCCCGCGGTTTGAGTACTTGTATATGAATCCGGCGTTCAAGCTCGGTCAGGGGACGGGGAATGTTGGCCTTGTCGGGAATGCCGATCTGCAGCCGGAGGAAACCATCAGCGGGGAGATCGGGGTTCAGCAGCAGGTCACGGATGATATTTCACTCGATGTGACCGCGTACTTGCGGGATATCCGGAACCTGTCCGGAAGTCGAGGAGAAGAGATTGCGATCTTCGGCGAATCGTCGACCTACAGCCGTCTGACCAACAGCGACTTTGGATTCGTCAAGGGGATTATCCTGAGCGTTGATAAGCGATTCGCGCAAGGGTTCAGCGCATCGCTCTACTACACATATCAGATCGCGAAGGGGAGCGCATCGGACCCGCAGGAAGCACGCAACGCGGTCGCCGGCGGAAGTCTCCCCGAGGTCCAGCTGAATCCGCTGGGCTGGGACCAGCGGCACACTGCGAATGTCACGTTGAACTATTCGCCAGGCCTCTGGGGTGTGAGTTCGATCATTCAATATGGCTCGGGAACACCGTACACGCCACGGAGTTCGGTCGACATTTCATCCATCCTCACGAATTCTCAATTGAAACCCTCGTTCCTCAATGTTGATCTGAGGGCGTTCTATCAGGTCTCTTTGTTCCGCACGAACCTTGTATTCTTCGCACGCGTCTTCAACTTGTTCGATGCACGCAATGAGGTGAACGTCTTCGACGACACGGGTCGAGCCGGTTTCACGAGCTACTTGTCGGAAGCGCTTAGGCTAAATCCACCGCAACGCGTGAATTCGGTCACACAGTGGTTCACGATCCCGACCAACTATTCTGAACCTCGCCGGTTGGAATTTGGCGTGAATGTGGAGTTCTAACCATGAACCAAATGCTAATAAAACGATTGATGCGCGTTATGGTGGTCGTATCCATGTTCACCGGCTTGGTCACTGCGCAGAGCGGGCGTGAATACCGACGCACGGCGATCATGAATGGCAACCAAGTCCGAGCGGTCTTCGGCAACTGGGGAGTCATTGGTCAGCCTTCCAACCTTGGTCACCGGGGCGCATGGCAGTATGACAACAACGGCTATCTGGGCGATGTCAGTCCGCTCGTCGGTGCCGAAGTTCGGTTTGACTCGCTCACATTCCATTCGGTGGTGACGAGCCCGGTCGATCGGCCCACGCAGCTCACGGATGTCGATCCAGCCACCGGCAAATTCTGGACGTTCGAACCTGTGGGTGGATATCTCAATGCGAGCCAACAAAGCATTGCGATGAGTAACGACGAGGCCTCATGGCCGACATTCTGGCCGGACAAAGCGGGGGATGCAGCCGATCCGGGATGGATGGGATCGTGGAATGGCTATTTCGGTAAGAAGATAAGTGCCGACCAAGAATCGTACTTCGTTATGGACGACAACAACGATGAGCGATTCAACAAGGCCAACAATAATGCACTCCGGATCGCGTTCAAACCGGACACGACCAACCTCGCTCGAAATGGCCTGGGATTGGAAGTTCGGGTTCGCGGACTACAATGGGCACAATTCCTGGCGAAAGACAACATTTTCTGGCTCTACGAGATCAAGAATGCTGGAACCACAACATACGACCGCGCAGTCTTCGGAATGCTCGTTGGGACTTACGTTGGTGTCACGTCGACGGAAAACTACCAGGAGTACAGCGACGATTGGTCGTTTTACTCACCGCAGGACAACATCACATATACAGGCGACTATGGCCGCCGAATAACCAATCCCCTCTGGGTTGGCAATGTGGGAATGGTCGGCTATGCGTTCCTCGAAAGCCCTGGAAATCCGTTCGACGGGATCGACAACGACGGAGACGCCGACTCGACGATCGCCGGTTCGGCATCCCCGAAGTTTGTCAGCACGTCATTCGATTCGACGACGGTCACTACAGGACAGCAACTCGTTCTGATCAGAAATGACTTCAGCCGGGTGCTGTTCACCGTTCCGAGCGTCGATTCCTTCAAGATCATCACGCGCGGGATGAGAGATTCAATGTGGATCTACCCCGGGAGGACCAGACTCGCAGAGGGGAATATCCTCCAGCGGACCATCACTGACCCGGTGTATGGTGTCATACGCGTTGACTATGTGAACACAAACTCGTATGACGGTATCGACAATAACTTCAACGGCGTGATCGATGAGAACTACTATCTCCATTTCCGACAATTGAAGAAGAACCGGAATCCGGTTGGACCTCCTCTCATCGATATCCCCAACCAGCTGCATTATTCGGATTATCGTTCCGGACTGGGGGTCGCAGGAACGAGCATGATCGACGAGCGGCGCGATGACTTGGTGGACAACAATGGCGATTGGCGGTTGGATAAAGACGACGTCGGACGTGACGGTGTTCCCGAGACGCAGGACCAGGGCGAAGGGGATGGTGTCCCCACTTCCGGATATCTCTTTGGGGGATTGGATACCGGCCTCCCTGGCGAACCACGCATTGACAAGACAGACGTCACGGAATCGGACCAGATCGGATTGACCAGCTTTTTCTACTTCGCTCCTTCGAACCAAGTCCGGCTGGGTGACGATGAAGCGCTCTGGTCGAACCTCTCGCCGGGATTCTTCGATGTGCCGAGTTCCATTCAGAACAATCAGCCGATGGGCGGAGAAGACGGCGATTTCATCTATGGTTCTGGATACTTTCCGCTCTTGGCGCAGAAAACAGAACGGTTCTCACTGGCTCTGGTCTACGGCGGTGGACAAGGAGGTTCGATCCAAGCCGATATAGCTGACCTGCTCAGGAACAAGAAGACTGTGCAGATCATTTATGATCGTAACTACACTTTTACAAAAGCGCCAGATCGTCCAACGCTCACAGCGGTTGCGGGTGACCGGAAAGTGACGCTGTACTGGGACCGGAAATCCGAGGAATCAGTCGAGGAATTCTTTGGAGAGAAGATCTTCGAGGGGTACAAGTTGCTGAAATCAACACTTCCGGATTTCCAAGACCTGCTGACGATCACGGACGGACTCGGACGTTCGAACGGGTACCGGCCTCTAGCTCAATATGATCTTATCGACTCCATCAGTGGTTTCTTCCTCCCTAACGCTGAGCAATATCAGGACCTGTTTGGATTTGCCTACTATCTCGGCGATGAGACCGGCTTGAAGCATTCGTACGTGGACGTTGATGTACAGAACGGCAGGACGTACTACTACGCACTGATCGCCTACAGCAAAGGGGACTCCGCCAAAGGGAGGATTCCTTCAGAGAATGATTTTGCTGTTACGATCGACCAATCAGGAAAGGTAACAAAGGTTCCAAAGAATTCGGCAGTGGTGGTTCCGAACGCCCCGGTTTCTGGATATGTGGATGCACCAAGCGCCGTTCCATTAACAAAGTCGATCGGGACGAAGGGAACTGGCAGTATCCAGTTCAACGTACTGAATCCGGAACAGGTCACCGGCCATGCGTACCAGGTCGAATTTTTCGACACACATACCGACGGCGTGGACAACAACGGGAACGGGAAGATCGATCTCCAGGATTCCACGGAGGGAATTCGCACGACAACGGCATTCTCCGTTCGTGATCTTGAGACCATTACGAGCGAGTTTGCATCGCAGGATACGACCCGCGTTCTCCTCGGTTATGCACACCTCGTCCCTGGAACGGTCACGGTTCTCAACGCGAGCGGCGGGGTCGTGCCTTCGACCGCGTATGTTCTGGATTACGAGAGGGGGGCGATCCAAGGGGACAGCACGGGGACGCTGCCGGAGGGTCAGTACACGATCAGGTTCCAATACTACCCCGTCTACAACAGTCAGAACATTCAGCGAAATCCAGCGATCATTGAGAACATCGATTCTGATAATTTCGACGGCGTGGAATTGTTGTTTGAGAACGATTGGACGACGATTCCTTCGGCGGCATCTCGGTGGGGGGGGACGGATGCGTATTCCTTCTCGTTCGCGCCCATCTACTCCGAATTCACATTCCCCGTTCAGTTGCTTGTGCGAGGGATTCGCAAGCCGAGCGACTACCGGATCGAGTGGGCAAACGGGATCGTCGATACCGCGATGCAATATGATCCCGGATTTCTTGCGGAGACGCCGGTCAATTTCCGCATCTTCAACGAAACGGATAGCGCCTATATCAAGTTCATCTTCTTCGACAACGATGGAAACGGAATCGTCACACATCTCGATGAACTGTGGTTCTATGAAAAAGACCTTTCGAACCGGTTCCAACTGACATGGGACGTGCAATTCATCGGGAAGCTTGTCGGCGGTGTCTCAGACACCACGACGAAGTACCTCAAGAGCGGCGATACGCTCTTCCTCCGAACGCTGAAGCCATTCCGTAAGGGCGATGTGTTGACGTTCACCACTATGAAGCCGACGACGAGTGAATCGTCGATGGTTGCGGAACTCTCGAACATCAGGGTCGTACCGAATCCATACGTTACGGCTTCGATCTTTGAGCCTCCGCTTCCCCCGTCGATCAAGAGCGGACGCGGTACGCGGAAGATCGATTTCACCCACATCCCGCCCGGTGCAACGGTGAGCATCTACACCTCGAGGGGCGATCACATCATTACGTTGCGCCATGACAGCAACATCCAGGATGGAACGGTGTCGTGGAATTTGAAGACCAAGGAGAATCTCGACATCGCCTTTGGGGTGTATTTCTACGTCGTGGAATCCTCGGTCGGCACAAAGACCGGCAAGTTTGCCATCATCAAATAGGTCAGGGAAAGCCATGACGACTCAGAGACATGCACTTCGAATCGGTTCTGCGGCCTTGGCGTTGATGTTCTGCATCTCGCTTCTCCCTGCGCAAACGAAAGTGGGCACAACGGCCGCGCAATTCCTGGGAATTCCGGTCGGCATGCGGGCCGTGGCAATGGGAGGCGCAGCGGTCGCACAAACCGGCGATGTCAGTGCGCTGTACTGGAATCCGGGAGCACTTGCCCAGGTTCCCCAGAGCGAATTCGCGTTCGTGAATACGGATTGGCTCGCGGGAACAAGCCTCCAGTGGATGGGATTCATGCTGAAGCTGGATAATGACAACGCATTCGGCGTCAGTTTCACGCAGCTGGACTATGGCGAGGAAGAGGTGACCACGGTTGACCAGCCGGATGGGACCGGCCAACGCTGGACCGCGCGCGATCTCGCGATCGGGCTTACCTATGCTCGTCGGTTGACGGATCGGTTTTCAATCGGCGGCACTGCCAAATACGTGAGCCAGAGCATCTGGAACGAATCAGCGAGTACCATCACCTTCGATGTCGGATTGTTGTTCGTGACAGGATTCAATGACCTCCGGCTCGGCATGTCGATGTCGAATTTCGGTGGCGACATGACGCTTGACGGCCGCGATCTGTTGAACACGGTCGACATCGACCCGACGAATCCGGGCGGCAACAAGACATTGAAGGGGAAGCTCAAGACGGATGCCTGGCCGACGCCTCTCTTCTTCCGCGTGGGACTCGCCATGGATGTCCTGAAGGCGGAAGATTTCACGGCAACAGTGGCAGCGGACGCATTGCGTCCCTCAGACAACCAGTTGACAATGAATGCCGGCGCAGAGATCACATGGATGCGTATGCTTTCGCTGCGCGGAGGATACAAGGCGATACCGTTCACGAAGCCGGATGAAGCGGAAGGAACGTCCCAGCAACAACAGCAGGATGGTCTGACGCTCGGTGCAGGCCTGTTCTACGAGTTCATCGGCGTCGGTACTATCGAAGTGAGTTATACCTACATTTCCTTCGGAAACTTTGGCAATCTCAATGCCATCGGGATTGGATTTGCGTTTTGATGTAGAAGTGCCGATTACCATCATGTCTCAGCATCACGCTTCATCGTTTCATCAGTTCACCATTCAAGGAGGTAGTTATGAAGAAAGTTTTACTTGTTGCGCTATTGCTTCTGGCAGTGAGTGCCATGGCATGGGCGCAGTACTCGGTGGTGTGGCAGAAGACCTCCGCCACGGGTACGCTCCCGTCCTGGTTCTCGACAGCCCACTTCGAGCGCGGACTTGCACTTGGCACGTTCGGCGGCCAACAGCGCGTCCTCGTTGCGAGCCGCAATGGTGGAAGTTTCATCTATATTCTTGACGCCGCGACCGGTGACAGCTTGGGCAAGCTGAACACCACGGGCGTCACGGGCGGCACATACGCGATCGACGACGTTGAGCTTTCCGAAGACGGAGTCGCGTTCGTCAGCAATCTGACCGTCAACGCGAGCACCAGCCCGCTGAAGATCTACCGTTGGACAAGTGATACCGTTGCTCCGGTGTCGATGTCCTATACGGGCACTGTGGCGAGCCAACGCTTCGGTGATGTGATCACGGTGTCCGGCGACGTTTCGAAGAGCACGGCAAAGGTGTTCGCGGCATCCGGTTCACCGGCGGCCATCGTGACCTTCTCGACAGCCGACAGCGGCAACACATGGAATACAAGCTATCTGGCCATCACGGGCGTTCCGGGTACCGGAGTTCTCGGTTCCGTTCCCGCCGTGGCTCCGATCGGTGATGGTTCGACCGGCTTCTGGGTCAATGGCAATTCTGTTCAGCCGTTGAAGGTGGATGCGACCGGCGCCGTGGTGGATTCGATCCCCGGCACGATCGCCCCGAGGACGTCGAGTTCGCTCCGCTACTTCGAGAAGGGTGCGAAGAAGTATCTCGCGATGTATCATTTCGAAGGAGCAGCACCTGCCGGCGGATATGTCAGCATCTTTGATATCACCGATGGCGGTGCGAATGCGAAGTTGTACGCGACATTCCCCGTGGGTCAGTTTGGCGCCAACGGGAACACCAATGGCACGGGCGATGTCAACGTCAGAGACAACGGCAATGGCACCTTCACCCTCGCAGGTTTGGGCTCGAACAACGGCCTCGGTGTCATCACCACCGATCTGCGCGCGTATGCGAAAGTGACCTTCATCGCAAACACGGCAGCGGTTTCCGACACGATCCGCTCGACCTCCACGCTCACCGTGACCGGCGGCAGTGCGGCCATCACGAACTGGGGTTCTGGAGCACCATTGGCAAACGTCGGCGGCGACTACTGGAAGACCACGGTGAACCTCTATGTCGGTGATACGGTCCGCTACAAGTACCGTCTCAACGGCGGCTGGGAGAACGATCTCGACTCGCCCCTGGGCGGCAACGATCGCGAACTGGTCGTGGGCGCACAGGACACCGTGCTTCCGCTCATGTTCGTCAATCAGACCGGTGGACGCAAAGACCAGTACTGGCGTCCGTGGGGTACGATTGCCGACAGCATGCGGGTCGTGTACTTCCGCGTGAACATGATGGGATATACCAGCAAGGCGTTCAACGCGGGAACGGATCAAGTCGGCGTGCGCGGTGACAAGAAGGACGGCACGTGGGATTTCTCACCGGAGTTCCAGTGGGGGACAACGCACTACCTGACGCGCGAAGGTACGGCCGGCATGAGCAGCTACTTCTACTCGGGCGCAGTC
>JBFYQI010000412.1:0-3246 GCA_041302875.1 Ignavibacteria bacterium | reverse complement strand
GGTCGTTATAGTCGGACGCTTTGAGCGTGGTGTTCACGATCGGATTGACATGGATCGCGTACGCGCTGTCGTGGTTGACCGTGTTCACGACGATGTTGTTCTTTACATATGCGGACATTCCTGCGTCATCATAAACCCGAATGCCGTATACCGGATTCGTGGTGATGCTGTCGGCGTTGATGTAGATCGTATTGTGATGGACGTTGAGGATCTGGTCAAGCGCATCCACCGCAATGCCATTGATCTCCGACGAATAGGTGCTTGCATCTCCCAGATATCGGAGATCGCTGATGAAGTTGTTGTAGATATTCGCGGTCTGCCCGACGTTGCCGCTCCCGCTGGCATAGTAGACGAGAATGCCATACAGCGGACGCAAGACGGTCTGCGTGAGACATTTCGCGCGAAGCGAGAAGATGCGGTTGTTGCGCACGTTCAGCGTTCCCAACCAACTCTCCACATAGACACCGTTGATTGAGCTGTGCACGTACGTTCCTGTTGGATGGCCGATGACCGAAATGCTGTTTCCTTCGATGGTGCTCGTTCCCGACGATCCCCAGACACTGATGCCCTTGTGCTGAGCATAGACCCTGTTTCCCTTGACTAAAAGGTTCGCTCCATACGGCACGGTTCCGCCATCGGGCTTGTACATCCCGAAATAGTACGCGGCGGTCTCAGATCCGATCTGGCAATTCTCGATGACCATGTCATCCGCTGCCGCAGTGCCGGATGCGGGGACGTAGACGCCGTATGTTCGCGAGGCGCTTGCCGTCGTTGGCTTGATGTTCGTGGCGAAGATCTTCAGATTCTTCACGATCACGTGATCTGTTTCGCCGTTCATACGAAGGCAATACCGGCCGTTGGTGACATCGTCCACGGTGAACGTCATGTCCCGCGTCGTTCCATCCGCCGTATTCGATCCGTCGATCGTGATGTATCCGACATTCGTGGTCGTTCCGGATATGGCAAGGCCGGAGTTGCCTTTGTTTCCGGAAGTCGCGACCGCAGTGAATGTCACAACCGGCGTCTTCGCGGCGTTCGGCTTGATCACGAGGCTGTTCGTGCCATTCAGGGTCACGGTTGTGATCTCCAGCGATCCCGGCTCTGTGAGGTCCTGGTCGATCAAGAATCGTACAACACCCGAAGCGCCGTTCGCATTGAGCGCGGTGATAGCGGCTCCCAACGATGTGTACGTTTGACCGGTCCCGATGATATAGTCTCCCGTCAGAGGTTGGGCTGAAGCAGTCGGAACACCGACAAGCCCGACACACGTCAGGAGAATCAACCAATGCAGTATACGATGCTTCATGATGCCCTCCATGCTGATTGATGGTGAGTGATGAGAGAAAATGCCTCTCGTTACTTCATGAGGATCATTTTTCGGATCTGCGTGCTGCCATTGAACACCATTTTGCAGAAATAGATGCCGCTGGGAAATTCCGACGCATCCCAGGTCACGGTGTACGAACCCGGCGCTCTCAATCCGTTGGCAAGAACAGCAACCTCGCGGCCAAGCATGTCATACACGCGCAGATTGATGTCACTGATTACTGATAACTGATACCTGATTACTGTTTCCGGATTGAACGGGTTCGGATAATTCTGCTCCAGCACCGCCCGCTCAGGAATGATCGATTCATCCGTTCCGATCGACGTCAACGGCGTTGTCTCGCCGGTCCGCAGCACGTGCAGCCGCGCACCAGCCAGAGCCGCATTCTTCACTGCGTTGGGCCGACCGGGCCGCTTGAACGTAGGGAAATCGGTCCAGACCGCATTGCGCGCGTCGATCTGGATCACCGGCGTGGAATTCGAGAGAACGCCGAACACGGAGATGCTGTCATTGGAGAAGACGACATGCGCGCCGGCATCAATGAGGAATCCGTACGGCAGACGTGACTGCCCCATCGACCAGAGCATCCCCATGGACCGATTCTCGCTGTGATCGTAGCCGACAGTGTTGTTCGTGTTCTGATAGAACCGGGGGGCGAACTGCATTCCCTTGAGCAGACCAAGTCCGGGCACTTGTGTGAGAAGTCCGTAGTACGCGCTGTAGGAATTGCTGTAGAGACCGCTGACCGCCTGCTCTCCGGCGAGCATCACATCCTCTCCGAGGAAGAGCGTGGACATTCCGCCAGTCACCCGAGACAGAAAGGCGGCTCCGACGGTCGTCGATGAAAAGAAGCGAGACAGACTGTCGATGGAATTCCCGGCGAAGATGATCGCTGCCGAGGCTGTGACCATCGCTGCCGTTGCGGCGTCGTTCTTTCGTCCTTCGTCGATCCAGATGATGCGCGATGCGATCCCCCAACCGGCGAGCGTTGTCTGTACCGTCGTGGCGGAGGATGGCGTTGCCGGCGAGGCGACGATGCCGACACTGTCCGTGGCACCCGACAGAAGGGTCTGCAAGCGACGCAGACTCCCGGCTGTTGCTGTCCAGTCGGCGGCGTTCCCACTTCCGTCCAAAAAGACTGGACCCGCCGGCATCGAAAGCGAAGATGCGGTGAACGCCACGGCCGACGGTGGTAGCGTGATCTCGCCTGTTCCGAGATTCATCTTCCATCCGGGGAGGAGATTGTCATATTGCATGTTCTGGAGCGCGAATGGTTTTCCCGCCTCGATGGAGTATGCGGTTTCTGCATCCCAGCGAAGCACCGCGACCGCACTTCCTCCCATGACCTCCCCCACGCCGTTCGAATCGATCACGATCGCCGTATTCGCATCAACGCCGAGGCCTGTAACGCTTCTCCCTGTCGTGTTCTTATAGCGGGCGAGAAAGACCGGCAGTCGTCCGATGCGTCCCCGCTCGTTCGTGTGGCTCTCGGCAAGCGTGTTCGTCGCCAGCGGAAGGAAATCATCGACCAACGTCATCGATGTAGTCGGCGTCCGCAGGATCGTCCAGGGATTCGTTGTTCCGGATGTGAAGCTGACATCGCTGAGAACCATTTCCCCGGCGCTCGTCCCTCCCAACACACCCCCACGCTGGAACACTTCGCGGAGGGCTTGCTCCGTCAGCGTCCCTTTCCACAAGGCAACATACTGCGCCTGATCTCCGCCACGCAGGAAAATCCCGTCGTGCTCAAGGATGAACCGATAGGTCGCAGAATCGTTCGCCTGGGCGATTGACGTGATGGCTTGGTTCGAGACGGTGCACGGACTCAGCCACGGGAAATAGGAGGTGAAGAATGTGCTGACGTCGGAGTAGTGCAACACGGCGATCTTTCGGTTCGGGGCATGCGTCACGAGCCAGCG
>JBFYQI010000409.1:0-2572 GCA_041302875.1 Ignavibacteria bacterium | reverse complement strand
ATAGTAGAAAACCTCCCCGGGAATCTCCCCGGGTGTCACGCCGGGTAACATTCCCGGGCAATCGCATTCGTCCATCCCTTTCGTTCATCTCCGCAAACCTTGTGTGAATCCATTGACACAGTTTTTCACAGATGCAATCGGCTCGTCCGTCACCAGCTTTCGCTCCCAACCCTCTCAGAATTATCCCGGATAAGTCCCCGGATAAAATCCCGGATAAATCCCCGGATGGATTCCAGCCTGATGTATCCTCAGCGGGGATCGGTGATCAAGGTGGAGGACCGTCCTGCCATCGTGGCCGTCACTCTCCAAACAGCTTGACGTAATCCCTAAACACGTAACGTCGATCTCGAGCCCGATGGGAGGTCTCCTGAACAATTCCGATCCGCACGAATTCACCCAGAAGCACGTTCGCCGTGGGATAGGTCACGCGGAGCGCCTTCGCGACATCGGTCACGGTTACGACAGGCGTATGATAGAGATGTTCCACCAACGATCGTGCCAGCGGAAGCCGCTTCCCCAGATTGTTGATGGGCCCGCGCTCGATCGCGTCCTTCAACGCCAAGACGCTTCGTAAGGTGGAGACTCCTTCAGTCGCGATCTCCTCGATCCCGACCAGGAAGAACTTCAGCCATTGCGCGAGCGCGTTGTGGGTCCGGGCACGCGAGAGGTTGTCGTAATAGAGCTCTCTGTTGCGTTCGAAATATGCCGAGAGATACAGCGTGGGCCTGGCGAGCAGACCGGCGCTCACGAGAGAGAGCGTGATCAGCAGTCTCCCCACGCGGCCGTTGCCGTCAAGAAACGGATGGATCGTCTCGAACTGATAGTGCGCGATCGCCGCCCTGACCAGATGAGGAACGTGGATGGCGTCATTGTTCAGGAACTTCTCCAGGTCGCTCATCAATTCCGCCACCTCCTCGTGCGACGGCGGGACGAACACCGCGTCTTTCAGCGACGCGCCGCCGACCCAATTTTGACTGCGACGGTATTCCCCCGGGAGCTTCGTTGTTCCGCGAACGCCGCGCATTAGCTTCCGATGCGCATCCTGGATCAACCGAGTAGAAACGGGGAGCTTCACGAGCTGGCGTACACTCTGATTCATCGCGACGATGTAGTTGTGCACCTCTTGCCAGTCATTCCGCTGTTCTGGAGGTATATCCTTTGACGGCTGAAGCGCCTCTTCGACCTTCGTCTGGGTTCCCTCGATCCTGCTCGATGTCGTTGCTTCCTTTGCGATATGCATGCGAATGAAGATGGCAACGTCGGGAACGTGAAGGGAGAAGGCGTTCAGTTCGCCAAGCCGGTGGGTGGCCCGCTCGAGAAGGGTGTTGAGGGATGCATCGGACCAGGTCCATTCGTGGTTGATCAACGCGGGGGAGAAACTGCGATACTCGCTCCACTGCCGGTAGGTTCCTGAGGAGAAGTCCTTGATGTCCATGAGGCTCACGTCCTCGGTTGTTGCGATTACGAACGATACCGCCTGTGTAAAGATAGGCTGTTTTCTTTTAATAGCAACAAACCTTATTAAACGTCAGCGCCGACCGGACGAAACGGCAGCATGATGCTCGTTTGGGACCGCATGCCCCGCGATGTTTGTGGGGTCTCTTTGGGTTGTCCCGGGAAGCCTTCCCGGGTTGACACACTCCCGCATCCCAACAACACAGGCCCTCGTTGCCGCTTGCCGCGATCGCGATGATAAAGACTACGGGATTTTCCCCGGGTGTCACGCCGGGTAACATTCCCGGGCAATCGCACCAGCCAATCCCAATCGTTCATCTGTGCAAATCTGGTGCGAATCAGTGGTAGTCTTTTCACCCGCACACCCACTCACTCACACACTCATCTGATTGACACTGATTTGCACAGATACGTTCGGTCGCAGTCTACCTCTGCACCAGCACCGCCTGGGCTTTGTCCGCTTTGACCACGGCCGTCATGAAGGCCCGATGTTCTTCATATGCCTCCGCCGGTATGATCCGCGTCTTCCGCTCCAGCCGCCGCGTGTAGACCAGCGCGGTGTCGCCCAACCGCTCCGTGCGGGATGAATACGACGCGTACGGTCCGTCAAGCTCCACGGGGGAGGGCAACGCCTCGACCTGCATGCGCTCCGGATAGCGGATGACCATGGAATCCCGGTCGACGAACGGGTACGGGAGCCGGACAGGCGAACGCCGCTGTGCCACCTTCTCAGGAATGCTCGCCGTCCGTTCAAACAGATTCGGGATGAGGAACAACCGGCTTCCCGATGTGACTGCCAGCTTCGGCGCCTCAAAGCGTACATCGACAACGATCGAGTCCGCCGTGGGGGATGGGGAATCGATCGCATACGAGCGAAGAACCGGGGTCGACGCGGGGATCCGATTGAGAATCCAATCTCTTCGCGCTTCCACCGTCTCTTCCATCGTCGCCGATCGGATCCGGTCCTGCTGATATCCCGCATACGCCGTCCTGCATGCGACCTCCCCCGACCCGTCCCAACGGATCGAGACCCGGGCGGATCTGCTCTGAATGTTCTCATCCGCTCTCAACAATGGAACCTCCACGATCCGTCCCCCCTCCGGCGTGAGAAGAAGCG
>JBFYQI010000385.1:0-4524 GCA_041302875.1 Ignavibacteria bacterium | reverse complement strand
TGCCGTGATCGCCGGAGTCAACATCGTCGAGAATGATCCGAACGACATGAGCGTCGGGTATGGCGGATTCCCGAATGAGGATGGCGTTGTCGAGCTCGATGCCTCGGTCATGCACGGTCCGACGGGTCGTGGCGGCGCCGTTGCCAGCATCCGCAACATCAAGAACCCCTCCAGCGTGGCGAAGGTCGTCATGGAACGGAGCGACCACGTCCTCCTCGTCGGCGAAGGTGCGCTTCGGTTCGCGAGAGCGCATGGGTTCAAAGAGGAGGACCTGCTGACGGACAAGGCGCGCGAGGCGTGGCTCCGGTGGAAGGAGCGCATGAGTACGCAGGATGATTGGCTGCCGCTTCATACGCCGGATGCGAAGGACATTGGTGAGACAATGCAGGAGATCTATCGACATCATGGGACGATCAACTGCAATGCGATCGATCTGAACGGGGGCATTTCTGGATGTACCACGACCAGCGGGATGGCCTTCAAGATCCCCGGAAGAGTGGGGGATTCCCCGATCTTGGGAGCAGGTCTCTATGTGGACAACGAGATAGGTGCTGCCGGTTCAACGGGAAGAGGAGAGGCGAACCTGCTCGCATGCAGCAGCGCCATGATCGTGGAATACATGCGCCAAGGGAAACATCCAAAGGATGCATGCCTGATGGCGTGCGAGCGGATCGCACGGCAAACGAGAATGAAGCGGCTCTTGGACGAACAAGGAAGGCCGAGATTTCAGGTGATCTTCTATGCCCTCAACAAGCGGGGCGAGTATGGCGGGAGTTCGATCTGGTCGGGAGCTCAGATCGCCGTCAATACCGGCGAAGTTGAAAGCCGCCTTGAGGACTGCGGATTCCTTTATCGCAGGGATTAGTATCGCATGACGCCAACTGCCAGCATGCTCGCATACACCATCCTCCCCCCGGAGCCCTCGATTGTGGGTCGAGGCAAGGACACATTGGACCTTCTCAACAGGCTCTCCACAAATGATCTCCGCCAGCTTCAGCGAAATGAGAGCAAAAGGACCATCCTTGTCAACGAAAAGGGGAGGATGATCGACATCCTGACTGTCGCAATGGAGGAAGACCAGCTTCGCATCTATCCGAGTCCCGGGAATCTGAAGAATGTCATCACTTGGCTGGAGAGATTCATTTTTCTCGAGGACGCACGATTCGAAGCATCGGCGCAAGCGATCACTCGGATTCGATTCCTGACGATTGGCATTGATTTGGATGAAGCAGAACGTACACGGAAAGATGCTATCTCATTCGACTGGAAGGACTTGCAGGATTCATTGCAGAATATTTCGAATGAATTGTTTCACTTAACCCCGGGGCTGCGTCAATCTGCAGAAGCATTTGTGCAGCCCGATTCGATTGGAGAGGTTGAGAGATTACTAGATGAACGCGAAGCAATCGCATTGACCGCCGGCGAGTACAAGCAACAACGGATCGTGGCGGGACTCCCGGAATTTCCAAGCGAGATCAACGAGGCCTTCAATCCCTTGGAGGCTGGTTTGAACACGCTTATCAGCGAGACAAAAGGATGCTACATCGGTCAAGAGGTTCTGGCTCGGCTGAAGACCTACAACAAGGTTCAACGAAGTCTGTGCAAGTTGCTTGTTTCTAAGCACATCGCTTTGTCTACCTCACTGACTGACGCTGATCCTCCCGCGGTCGTGCAGATCACAAGCATCGCGCCCAATCATGCCTCCGACGGATGGCCCGCCTTGGGATATGTTCGCGGATCTCACGCCAGAGTCGGTTCTCACATTGAAGCCGCAAACGACATGGAAGTGCGAGTGAACGATATACTCACCATGGACGATCAGAATGCCTAAGAAGACGCCTTCGTTTCCTGTAAAATCCTACAACAACCTCCGGTTTCTAAACAGTCCGGACGCTCGCGTCTTGAGGATCATGTCAGAATTCCTCGAGCCGTATCAGCGTCTCCGGCGCGAAGGAATTCGAGATACCATCGTGTTCTTTGGTTCAGCCCGGTTGAAGCCGATGAAGGAGGCTCGGGCGAATCTGCGTCAATTCGAGAAGAAACACGCAGCCAAGAAAAGTCTTCCCAAGAAGACGCGACAGGAACTCGATGCCCTCCGAGCAGATGTCTATATGGCAAAATACTACGAGGACGCCGTCGAGTTGTCCAAGAAATTGACCCTCTGGGCGAAACGACGATTCCTGCAGAATCGATTCGTCGTTTGTTCCGGCGGAGGACCTGGAATCATGGAGGCGGCGAACAAAGGTGCTGCCATTGCAAAGGGACGGTCCGTCGGCTTGAACATCAGTTTGCCGTTCGAGCAGACACCGAACCCGTACATCTCCCCCGAACTCAGCTTCGAATTCCACTATTTCTTCATGCGCAAGTTCTGGTTCGTCTATCTCGCGAAGGCGCTCGTGATGTTTCCTGGAGGGTTCGGTACCTTCGACGAACTCATGGAAGTGCTGACGCTGCTGCAGACGGGGAAGATCAAGAAAAAGATGACAGTGGTCCTTTACGGAGGCGAATACTGGAAGCAGGTCATCGATTTCGACGCCCTCGTCCGGCTGCGCGTGATCAGTCCCGATGATCTGAAGCTCTTCAAGATCGTCGATACGCCACAGGAAGTCTACGAGTATCTAACCAAGTGCCTAATGAGAGATTACCCAGCCGAAACGAAAGGGGAGCCAGAGCCGTAGCATTTTTACGCCGTTTTCGGTATATTGAATGGTGAGCTCCATCTTCATCGGGGGTGACTTGGCTTCGACGGGGATGAGGACGCTCAGGACTGCATACCGTGGTCGCCGTGTCCACGATAAACAAGCGGTAAACGCATAAGTGCCGATTACAACTACGCACTGGCAGCCTAATTAATTAGGCTACCCGTCTTTGATGCCACGCGCCCGTTCGGGGCATCACGGACGTCGCTAAAACGGGCTAGCGTCAGTTTTCGCTTGGGGAACTGATGCGAACCGTGATGAACGGAACACCCGAGCTGGTGCGCGGTCAATCACTCTTGCCGGAGTTTCCGCGCGCGAGATCAAACGGCAAGATATGTATGTAGACGTCTTGAGGATCTTCTCTTCGGACCGGGGTTCGACTCCCCGCACCTCCACCAAACGATCGCGACGCACGGATTCCACCACATCCTCGTCTTATGCCACAGACCCTCCTCCTCGTCGACGACGAAGACGATATCCTTGAGTTGCTTCAATTCAACCTGCAGAAGGAAGGCTACCGTGTTCTCACCGCGCGGACCGGAAAGCAGGCGCTGAAGCTGTTGGGGCAAGGTATCGATCTCTGCGTGCTGGATATCATGATGCCCGAAATGGACGGCTGGGATCTCGCCAAGGCCATCCGCGCGAATCCGAGAACGGTTTCCATCCCCATCATTTTCCTGACCGCACGTTCCAGCGAAGTCGACGAAGTGCTCGGCCTCGAACTCGGCGCCGCAGACTACATTACCAAACCCATCCGCATTCGGACCTTCATCGCGCGGGTTCGACGAGCGCTCCGCCAGCAGGCCGCGCCAACGCCCATGGAAGGGGATGTCGTGGAGATCGGCGGTCTCCGCATCCATGCGTCAAACTACACGGTGCAGATGGGAAAACAGGAACTTCAGCTGCCCAAGAAGGAATTTGAAGTGCTCCTGTTTCTCGCGCGGCACCCGGACCGCGTGGTCTCGCGTGAAACACTGCTGAATGAGATCTGGGGGCAGGATGTCTACGTCGTTGATCGGACGATCGACGTGCACATCCGCAAAATCCG
The DNA here is from genome assembly GCA_041302875.1 of Ignavibacteria bacterium. Classification (GTDB taxonomy): domain Bacteria; phylum Bacteroidota; class Ignavibacteria; order UBA10030; family UBA10030; genus JAKAJH01. The sequence continues at coordinate 777 of JBFYQI010000385.1, read as the reverse complement.
CGAAAAGCTTGGACGCTTTTCGGACTATATCGAAACTGTCAAGGGCGTGGGATATCGATTCCACGTGGAGGAGTGATGCGCTCGATCCGTTCGAAGATCACGTTCACGTTCGTCCTGATCTCCGCAGTTGCGTTGATCGTTGCCGGCTGGATCACGGACTACCAGATCGAAGAGTATCAGTTCGACCGGGTCGTCACGGAGTTGAACGGTCAAGTCAGCACGGTTGTCTCCATCCTGCAGCGCTATCGCACAGAAGCGCGTCAGACCAACGATGCCGCCGTGCTCCTGCGTGATATCGCCGCACGAACCGCTATTCGCATCACGCTTATCGATGACGCGGGGAATGTCCTGTTCGAATCGTCGCTCGCGGATTCCGCCCTGGAGCGGCTCGAAAATCATGCTGATCGTCCCGAGATCATTGATGCCCGTCGTACAGGCATGGGAGTAGCTCAGCGCTTCAGCGCCTCCGTGCAATCGCCGATGGCGTATTTAGCGCGGCCGGTCTCGGGTCTGACCCCGACGTCCCCGTTTGCGCGGACGCGCTATGTTCGCGCAGCAATGTCCCTGACGGAGATCCAGGAAATGCAGTCACGCATCCGTCTAATCGTCACGGCCAGCATCTTGCTGACGCTCATGCTCGTCTCCGGCGTCGCGGTGGTCGTTTCGCGGCAGATCTCGCGTCCGATCGAGGAAATGGATCAGCTCATCAAAGGCGTCGAGCAAGGAGAGCTCGCGCGCTCGGTTCCCATTCGGACGCGCGACGAGATCGGGAGACTG
>JBFYQI010000367.1:0-2913 GCA_041302875.1 Ignavibacteria bacterium | reverse complement strand
TATTCGTCGGTCAAAGCGTGAAGATGGGGAAGCAGTATTCGGCGGAGAACTCGCTCTTCTTCGCGAACTGCGAGGCATTCCACGGCGAGGCGGTCTCGCTGTTCGCCGGACCCTACACCGTCACGCACCACAAGTCAACATTGCTCATCGCGGGTGTGTTCTCGTTCTATAATGCGGGAAGCGGAACGAACCAGAGCAACCACATGTACAAGCTCGGTCCTGTTCACCAGGGTGTGCTGGAGCGCGGATCGAAGACCGGCTCGTTCTCGTATCTGCTGCTGGAGGCGCATATCGGCGCCTTCAGCGTCGTCATCGGAAAGCACTATGTCAACCTGAACGTGCCCAACCTTCCCTTCTCATACATCTCAGAAGAAGAAGGAACATCCAAGATCGTTCCCGCGATGAATCTGATCGCCGTCGGTACCGTGCGCGACGGAGAGAAATGGCCGAAGCGGGACGGTCGGAAGGCGCCGAATAAGCGGGATCTCATTGTCTTCGATGTCTTCTCTCCGTACACCGTCGAGAAGATGCGACGCGGACGCGATGAGCTTCTTGAACTGAGCAAGACCGTCTCGAAGGAGAGAGCGACCGTGGCCTACGGTGGCGCGCAGTTGAGCCGCGTCTTTCTCAAGAAGGGGGCGAAATACTACGCAATGGCGATCCACCGCTATCTGTACGAGAAGCTTTTCGAGCGTGTGCGCATGGTGATGGAGCAGCATCGGAACTGGGATTCGATCGCGGAGTCTCTACGACCCACATCGACCCTGCGAGCGGCAGGCGCCTGGACCGACGTTGCCGGGTTGCTCATGCCGGTCGAACGCCTCAGAGCGATCGAGGAGCGGGTCGTCGGCGGTGCGATCGCAACCTATGATGCGCTCGTGCAGGAATTCCGCTCTGTGTATCAATGCTATCGTCCGGACGAATGGCAATACGTTGCGGAAACGTTCGAAAAGGAATTCGGCACGCAGCCAGGCGCCCTGACGAAGGAGGCGTTGCTCAAGGCGGTCGACGATTGGGAGAATGCGGCGACGACTCTTCAGGCCGCCATCACCGAGGATTCCAAGAAAGAGTTCGCAGACTTTGCCCGAATCAGTTTCGGGTTGGATCGGACGGACGAAGAGAAGCGGCACGATTTCGAAGCCGTTCGGGGGACAATTGAAACGAACAGCGTTGTGCAAAAGATGGCGGCGGAGACAGCGGTGCTTCGAACCCGGAAAGAGGAATTCAAGAAGCTGATCGAATCAATCCAGTATTAGCCAACAAGGAGCACGCAATGCGAGTCATTATTCAACCAAACTACGATCTCGTCGGCAAGTGGGTCGCGTCGTACGTCGCCCGGAAGATCCTCGATTTCAAGCCCACGCAGGACAAACCGATCGTGCTGGGATTGCCGACGGGCTCTTCGCCATTGGGCACATATAAAGAGCTCATCGCGATGCACAAGGCGGGGAAGGTATCCTTCCAGAATGTTGTGACGTTCAACATGGATGAATACATCGGCCTTCCGAAAGAGCATCCGGAGAGCTACCACTCATTCATGTGGAGCAACTTCTTCAGTCATATCGACATCAAGAAGGAGAACGTCAACATCCTGAACGGGAACGCGAAGGATCTGGAGCAGGAGTGTGTTCAGTACGAGGAGAAGATCAAGCGGTACGGCGGCATCCAGTTGTTTTTGGGCGGCATCGGACCGGACGGACACATCGCATTCAACGAGCCGGGGTCGTCGCTCTCGTCGCGGACTCGCGTGAAGACGCTCACGTACGACACCATCGTGGCGAACGCTCGTTTCTTTGACAATGACATCACCAAAGTCCCGAAAACCGCGCTCACCGTTGGCGTTGCGACCGTACTCGACGCAAAGGAAGTGCTGATCATCATCAACGGATTCAAGAAAGCACGCGCTCTGGCGAACGTGGTCGAGAGCGGTGTGAACCACATGTGGACCGTCAGCGCGCTTCAGCTTCATCCCCGCGGCATCATTGTGTGTGACGACGAAGCCACGATGGAATTGAAGGTTGGAACGGTGAAGTACTTCAAGGACATCGAAGCTCCGAATCTGGACCCTGCGGTGCTGATGAAGTAGGAGGGGAGAGGGGCAGATCTACCCCGGGGTGAAACCCGGGGAGAGACCCGGGGAAGTGCCGGGGATGATACCCGGGTCCGATCCGGAGTCCCAGGAGCGCATATGGGAACTCTGCGCATTGACCCATGGTTCTTGGAGACAGCCTGACAATAGTCCCCCGCCGCGCTCCCGGCTTATTTGATGTAACCGCGCTTTACCCCATCCACTCACCGTCTCCTCGTTGGGGTGTGATTGTTCGCTCACATTTCATAGGAGAGTCTCGATGAAGCCACGTGGATCGGTGTTTGCATCCGTGATCATTGGAGCATTCATTCTCGCAGTCGGTATTCCCTCCTGCACGAACGCCCCGGCAGAAGTCTCCCAAGTCACTCGCGGCCAATATCTGGTCATGGCAGGGGGATGCAACGACTGTCACACGCCGAAGACCTTCTCAGCCAAAGGCCCCGAGTTCGACACGACTCGGTTGATGTCTGGTCATCCAGCCGGGGAAACGCTGCCGCCGATTCCGAAGGGAGTTGTCGGTCCCGGAAAATGGGGAGCGGTCACCAATGCCGGCTTGACGGCGTGGTTCGGGCCCTGGGGGGTGAGTTTCGCATCCAACCTGACGCCCGACATGCAGACCGGCATCGGTTCCTGGCCGGAGGATTTGTTCATCAAGACGCTTCGGTCGGGAAAGTTCATGGGGCAGTCGCGGGACATTCTTCCACCGATGCCCTGGCAAACCATTGGCCAGATGACCGACGAGGATCTCAAGGCCATCTTCGCATACCTCAAGTCTCTTCCCCCCATTCAGAATCCTGTTCCTGCGCCGCTTCCTCCCGCAGCGG
>JBFYQI010000346.1:0-3448 GCA_041302875.1 Ignavibacteria bacterium | reverse complement strand
TGGGAGGCCGCCTTGGTTTCTGTTCAGATGGATGGCGGATTCCTGCTCGTTAACCGGCCGCACAACGCAACCTGGGTACCGACCCGGGTTCTGACCCGGGTTCCAACCCGGGAACGACTTTGCTGCATTGGCAAGCACATCTGAACCGCGACTATGGAGCCCTTCACAATGCGATCGTCCGCAATCCTCTCCACGCGCATCCTCCTTTCCCTCGGTCTGGTTCTCTTCCTTCCGCTGCTCTCGCTCGCGCAGATCGAATCCTCCGAACAGCACGATGCCCGCATGCAGTGGTGGCGCGATGCACGCTTCGGCATGTTTATCCATTGGGGACTCTATGCGATCCCGGCCGGCGAATGGAACGGCGTCACCACGTACGGCGAATGGATCCGCGAGACCGCAAAGATTCCGATCACAACTTATGATCAGTTTGCCCAGCAGTGCAATCCGGTCAAGTTCGATGCCGATGCATGGGTTCGGATGGCGAAGTCCGCGGGGATGAAATACATCGTCATCACATCCAAGCATCACGACGGATTCTGCCTGTTCGACTCGAAGCAAACCGACTTCGATGTAATGTCCACGCCGTTCAAACGGGACATCCTCAGAGAATTATCCGATGCGTGCCGCCGCGAAGGGATCGTCCTTTGCTTCTATCATTCCATCATGGACTGGCATCATCCGGACTATCTGCCAAGACGCGGGTGGGAGAAGGGCCGAAGCGCCGATGGAGCCGATTTCGATCGCTATGTTCGGTACATGAAAGCGCAACTGAAGGAACTGGTGGCGAACTACGGAGACATCGGCGTGCTGTGGTTCGACGGCGAGTGGGAGTCAACATGGACGAACGAGCGGGGACGTGATCTCTACAAGTATGTTCGAAGTCTGGACCCGAAGATCATCATCAACAACCGCGTGGGCGCAGGAAGGTCGGGAATGGAAGGATTCACAAAAGATGGTGAATTCGCGGGCGATTTCGGCACTCCCGAGCAGCAGATCCCCGCAACCGGACTCCCCGGCGTCGACTGGGAAACCTGCATGACGATGAACGATCACTGGGGCTACAACAAGAACAATCACAACTGGAAGCCCACGCGCGATCTGATCAGGATGCTCGCCGACATTGCATCCAAAGGAGGCAACTATCTTCTGAATGTCGGCCCAACGGCGGAAGGAACGTTCCCGGAGTCGAGTGTTGTTCGTCTGAGTGAGATCGGACAATGGATGAGTGTGAATGGTGAAGCGATCTATGGAACTCAGGCAAGTCCATTCAACAAGCTGAGCTGGGGACGCTGCACGCAGAAGGCGACGGCGGACGGTGTACGGTTGTTCCTCCATGTCTTTGATTGGCCCAGGGACGGATGGCTCGCCGTTCCCGGAATATTCAATGAGCCGGCGGGCGCATTTCTGCTGTCGGACCAGGACCGAACACCGGTACGAGTGCGACGGAATGCGGATGCGTTGGAACTGGAGCTTCCCAAGGATCCGCCGGACGAAAACAACGCGGTTGTCGTCCTCGATGTGAGAGGAATCATCGATGTGAGTTCCGAGCCGGCGATCGACACGTCGTTCACATCGTTTGTGAAATGGCTGGACGTTGCGTGCGCGACCGATCAACCGGATGCCGAGCTTCGATACACGCTCGACGGATCGATTCCGACTGCGGGATCGAATCGCATCGAGGGTCCGGTCCGCATCGAACAGAGCGCGACCCTTGCCCTGCGCGCATTCCGGGACGGTACCGCGATCAGCCCCGTTGCACGGCAGAAGTTCACCAGAGTCGATGCATGGCCGGCATCCGCGATTCCGTCGGGTTCGGTGACGTACCGGTACTATGAAGGGACGTGGGATGCGTTGCCCGATTTCTGTGCGCTCTCTCCTGTTGTCTCGGGACGGATGCCGCGAATCACCCTTGACTCCGCCAGGCGCGAGGACAACTTCGGCCTCCAGTTTGAAACCGTCATCGAGGTGTTAGAGGACGATGTGTACGCGTTCACGATCGGTTCGGATGACGGGAGCAGATTGTTTATCGACGATCGACTCATCGTTGACAATGAAGGGATGCACGGGATGAAGGCGGCCCGCGGCGTGGTGCCGCTTGCTGCAGGGAACCACCGCATACGTGTCGACTATTTCGAACGTTCCGGACTTCAAGGTCTGGAGATCAAATGGATGAAACGAGGAGAGAACGGATTTCAGAGGCTGTAGGATTCAATTCGAGCGCTGCCGCCCGCATGATGCGGCGAGGAAGCGGTCCCGGCGAAAAGCCACTCACACCACTCCACTAAGGACATACCACCCATGCGTACATTCAAATGCTGCCTCGTGTTGCTTGTCATTGTCGCCGCTGTCGCTTCCATCGGAGTCGCGCAACCAAAGAAATATGAGATCAAATCCGGCATCGTGACCTTCGAAAGCAAGACGCTGCTTGGCAAGTTCGAAATGAAATCCAAAGCGGTGGTCTATTTTGACGACTACGGCATGAAAGAATGCAAGGAGACGTTCGAAGGCGATGTCTTGAAGGAATCCTTTTTCAGCGACGGTACGAATCTCTTCACCCTCATGCACAGCAAGAAGGAGGCGTATGAACGCGGACCGGCTTCGCGTGGGACCGAATTGAAATTCGACTGGAATGAGGTTTCTAAGAACACGAACAAAGACTACAAGGTGGAGAAGCTCCCGTCTGTGTCCATCGCCGGCAAGACGTGCGAATCATTTGTCATCAATACGAAGGATGGAAAGAACACATTTGCCGGTTACAAGGGAGTGACATTCTTGACGCGCGTGGAGAACAAGCAGATGACGGTCGATGTGAAGGCGACGAAGTTCGAAGAGAACGTCCCCGTGCCGGCAGCCAAATTCGCCGTCCCAGCCGGGTATTCCCGGAAGAAATGAGAAGTCCGAATATTCCTGAGCATTCCTTCCCCCAGGGCACTCCCATGAGATCCATCCAATGCGTTCTCGCCGCGATCATCCTGTGCATCTCCACCGTGTCGGCTCAAACCGTATGGCTCGATGACCTCGATCTTTCTTCTATGGACATCGGCTGGGCTTCCCCGCAGGCGCGACGCTCCGTGGACGGAAATCCGCTTAGGATCGCCGGCACATCGTTCGCCCGTGGCGTCGGAACGCATGCGGTCTCGACCTATCTCATGAATCTCAACGGAACGGGACGAACATTCACCGCATCCGTCGGCGTCGACGATGAATCGGGAGAGAAAGCCAGCGTAGAATTCCTCGTGCTCGGCGACAGGAAGATCTTGTGGCGAAGCGGCGTGATGAAGAAGGATCAGCCTGCCATCTCGTGCGCGGTCGATTGTCGTGGCGTCAAATTGCTGGGTCTGCTGGTCACCGACGGAGGCGACAACATCAATTGGGATCACGCAGATTGGGCAGAGGCGAAGTTGGAACTTGTTTCCGCGCGTCCAGCCTCCGAACTGCTGACCGTTCC
>JBFYQI010000337.1:0-4245 GCA_041302875.1 Ignavibacteria bacterium | reverse complement strand
TGATCCTGGCGGACAGCGCAAGGACGGTCGAGATCACGCCGATCACAGGAGTAGAGGACGAACGTTGGATTTCCGAAGTGCCGACCGAATTTGGCCTCCTGCCGAATTACCCGAATCCGTTTAATCCAGAAACAGTGGTCAGTTATCAGTTGTCAGAGGTCAGTGATGTTGATCTCAGGCTTTATGATCTGCTTGGACGTGAAGTGAAGGTGCTCGTGAACCAGGAGATGCCGGCGGGGACGCACCGGGTCAACTGGAACGCGACGCGGACCGACGGAAGCTCGGTTTCGACCGGAGTGTACCTCGTTCGACTGCAGGCTGGCGGGAAGTCTGCAACCCAGAAGATCGTGTTCATGAAGTGAGGCGACATGACAGCTGCGCTCCTATTGCTCGCTTCGACAACATTGTTTTCTCAACATTCTGCAGGCATTGCGATGGATGAATACCCGAAGACAGGCAAAACGCTGTACTTGAACATCATCTGGCATCAGCACCAGCCGCTCTATCTTGATCCGGGAACCGATCAACTCCAGGGCCCCTGGGTCCGGACGCATGCCACGAAAGACTATTACGATATGACGGCGATGGTCGCGCAGTATCCGAACGTCCACATGACCGTCAATCTCACATCGTCGCTCCTGCATCAGCTCCAGTCGTACTATGTCGAACGATTGAGGCCGTTCGTCGATCCGCGGAAGAATCGCATCAACGCGTCGGCGTACTTCAAGAAGCACAAGGGGAAGACCGACCCGTGGATCGATCTCGCGCTGAAGCCGACGGCGTCATTCGATACGACGGATATTGGTTATCTGCTCACGAATGTCTGGAATGCGTTCGGCATCAGTGAGGTCATGTTCCCGCGTTTCCCGGAGTACGCACGATTGCGGGAGCAATTCCGCATGAGCGGTGCGGCGTCGATGACGGAACAGAACCTCCGCGATGTCAAGTTCTGGTTCTACCTCGCGAACTTCGACCCGGATTTCCTCGAGGCGCCGCAGAAGTTGGCCACACGTTCGACCGTCGATCTCACTGACCTTGTCGCGAAGCGTGCGGACGGCACCTATTGGCTGAAGCGGACCATCACCGAGGACGACTGCAATCGCATTGTCACAGAGGCGTGGAAGGTCATGGCGGCGATCGTGCCACTCCACAAGAAGATGATGTACAAGCCGAAGAAGTACGAGGGACAGGTCGAGGTGCTCACGACACCGTACTATCATCCGATCCTGCCGCTCATCTATGATTCGGATCTGGCAAAAGTCTGCCAGCCAGGTGATCCGATGCCGTCCCGGTTCCACTACCCAAAGGATGCTGAGGCGCAGGTCGCCAAGGCAGTGAAGAGTTATCAGGCGAGCTTCGGTACGAAGCCGACCGGGATGTGGCCGGGAGAAGGATCGGTTGCGCATGACGTGCTTGCCGTCTTTGCCCACCAGGGGATCAAGTGGGTTGCGACGGACGAGAAGATCCTGCATCGTTCAAAGCCGCTCGGACAACCGTTGTATCAGCCCTATGCGCTCAAGGCGAAGAACGGGAACGGAGAGACCGAACCGGTCGTCGTGGTCTTTCGCGAGACCGAACTCTCCGACAAGATCGGGTTTGTCTACAAGGAATATGGTGGAGAGGATGCTGCAGACGACTTCATCCGAAACGTCTTGCGCTACGTCCCGCGAGAGAACGAGCCGGACCGCCTGCTGACGGTCATCCTAGATGGAGAGAATGCATGGGAATGGTACAAGTACGACAATGACGGCAAGAATTTCTTGCACGGATTATATCGCAAACTGTCACATCTCTACCAGACGCGCCAGGTCGTCACGACCACGGTGACGGAGTATTTGCAGGGGAATCCGAATCGCGCGATTCCCGCGCACCCTGTGGAGTCATTACCGACGCTGGAATGGCTCTGGCCCGGATCCTGGATCAACGCGAATTACGACACATGGATCGGCGAGCGAGAAGAGAATCTCGCGTGGGAGTATCTCCTGATGGCGCGGAAGGATCTCGAAGCATCCGGATTGAAACAGCCCGACCCGAAAGCGGAACCGCCAAAGGTGAATACGAAAGCATGGTTCACATGGCGGGCATGGGAGGCGATGTACGCCGCGGAAGGCTCCGATTGGTTCTGGTGGTACGGGACCGACCAGAATGCCCCTGCAGGGGACAAGCCCTTCGATGTTGCATTCATCACGCACCTCCGCAATCTGTACGCCTTTGCACGCCGTGCGGGAGCGAAGATGCCCGACCGGGACATTCGTCCGATCATCGCATCCGGCGCTGGTTGGGAAGCCCGCGACGCCCAGGGAACGATGGCGCAGAGTCGCGAAGAACTCATGACGGTGCTCTTCACCTGCAATGCGGAGAGTCTCGCTGTGACGAGATCGCTCTTCATTGTCGGTGAGCATCCGTCTCTTGGTGCGTGGATTCCGAACAAGGTCCCGATGTTCGACGACGGAACACGCGGAGACGAGAAGGCCAATGACGGCATCTGGTCGCTGGAGGTCAAGCTCCCGCTTGGTGCGGTCATCGAATACAAGTACACCAACAGCGGTGCGGAAGGGGAGTGGACGCCGAGTGAAGAATTCCCTTGGTCGCGCCGTAAGATCAAAGTCGACCGCACACCAACCGGCCGCATGGTTGTGAATGATGTTTTTGGAAAACTTTGAAGGATGACCAGCTACTAAATGTCAGGCTTCGACAAGCTCAGCCTGACTCCTGAATTCTGATTACTGACTCCTGACCACTGACCACCCGCCTTCGTTGCACTCCGGCGCCTGCCCGCCGTCGTAATGCAATTCGGCAGGCGGGGGCAAGTTGACTACTGATAACTCCCTATTCCCCACTCCGAACTCCGGACTTCCCCATGCTCTCCATCCAGAAGAAGCTAACCAACTCCTTCTACATCCTCACCAGCCTTCCCGCCACCGCGATGGGCTTTGCGCTCTCGATTCAGATCTCAGCCCTGAGCTGGCTCCTGACGACGAAGTACAATCTGGACATCCATGAGGTGGGATTCGTCTGGGCTGCGGGACCTTTGGCCGGCATCTTCGGCCAGGTCATCATCGGTCTCATCAGCGACAAGGTCTGGTTCTGGGGAGGGCGACGGCGTCCGTTCGTGCTCATTGGGGGAACGCTTGCCGCAGCAATGTTGATGGCCCTCCCGAACATCGATGTGATCAACGACTGGCTCGGGATTGGCAATTTGCTCATCGTTGCGATCGCCATCGCGTTGACGCTCGACCTCGCGATCAACATCAGCTTCAATCCCACGCGTTCGATCATCGCCGATGTCACGCCGGAAGGGAACCCGCGCACCAAGGGATATACTTGGATGCAGACGATTTCGGGATTCTTTGGCGTCCTGGCATATGTCATCGGGGCGACCGTCGGCAATTACATCCTCATTTCAGTCGGCGTGGTGCTTGTTCTCCTCTTCTCGATCATTCCGATGCTCTTCATCACAGAAAGCCGCACGTTGCACGCCGCGGAGGATTCGGCGACTGCGCCGGTTCGCAGGAAGACCGAGTGGGGACAGCTTGTGCGCATCTACATCGCGCATGGATTCTCGTGGATCGGCATTCAGACAATGTTCGTCTACATCATCGCCTACATCCAGCAGAAGTTCTTCTTCGGCATGACGGATCAAGCCGCCATGGATGCGCAAACCGGTCAGATCATCGCCATCGCCTTTGCCGTGCTGAATACGGTCGGCTTCATCCTTCCCGCGTTCGTCCTCGAACCCATCGCGGAGAAGATCGGCCGCGTGAAGACCCATTTCTCGTGCGTCGCCATCATGGCCGTCGGTTACTTCGGCATCGTCGCCTTCGGGACGTCTCCGATGGCGCTCTACATCCTGATGGCCGTCGCCGGTATCGGTTGGGCCGCGGTTGTCAGCCTGCCGTTTGCCATCATGACCGAAAAGGTCGATCAGGGCCGGACGGGATTCTTCATGGGGATCTTCAACCTCTCCGTCGTTATCCCACAGCTGCTGGTGAGTCTGTTCGTCGGAACGATCATTCTCAATTCTCCGGACAAGAACATCATCTTCATCATCAGTGGTGCCTCCCTGGCGGTTTCCGCGCTCTTCTGGACGATGGTGAAGGAAACGCGGACATCCGGAACAACGCCGGTCACTCCGTCGGCGGGTCATTGATCGAACCATGAGGCGAGCATGATGAAACGTACTGCGGTCGGAACGATTCTTCTTCTTGTTGGAAGTACGCTCGTAGGATGGGCTCAGCCCTCCCG
>JBFYQI010000327.1:0-3747 GCA_041302875.1 Ignavibacteria bacterium | reverse complement strand
GTAGTCCGTCTCAAACCTTCAAGATCGACCCCGGGTTGGACCCCGGGTTGGACCCCGGGTTGGACCCCGGGTTGGACCCCGGGTTGGACCCCGGGTCGGACCCGGGACCGAATCCGGGACCTTCCCGCAAATTTTCGAAAAAGGTCGTACCATACAATCTGCCTCTTCACCAATGCACTTCCGCACGCTCCATACAACGATTCGCGGGCTATCGCTCCTCTGTCTCCTTGTGCGATACCAAACAGTCCTGTTCGCTCAGCCTTCGGTGACGTCGACCTACCCGGTTCCGAATGCGACGCGCGTCCCCGGGAATGTCACCATCGCCGTCACCTTTTCCGAAGATATCGATGCGGCAACGCTTACCCGGACCGCCTTGCGCGTCTTCGGGTCCTTGAGCGGTCTCCGCTCATTCGCCATTCGCTATGATCCCTCCTCCCGCTCCGCCACCATCAACCCTGCCGCCTTCTCCGCAGGCGAAGTGGTCGAAGTGGTCGCAACCACGGGGATCAAGAACCCGGGCGGGCAACCCCTGTCCGTTCCTCTCACGTGGCGTTTCACGGTCGCTGGGAAACGAGCGCGCGCGAGTTTCAAGGGAACAAGTGTCCCGGTCGGGGGACAGCTTCCGTACGGCATCGTCGCCGCGGACTTCGACCGGGACGGCGATCTCGATCTGGCGTCCACAACCTATATTGCGAGGAAGACCGTCTCCATCCTGCGCAACAACGGATACGGCACGTTTACGCAATCCTCGTTCGTCAACGCCGGAACGCAGCCGTATCATCTTGTTACGGCAGACCTCGATGGCGATGGGGACCTCGACCTCGCCGCCGCGAACCGGGATTCCTCGTGCGTCTCCATAATCAAGAATAACGGGACCGGCACCTTTGCGCGGAGCTCGCTCGTCACCGTCGGCACGGAGCCGGTTGCGCTGACGACGGGGGATTTCGATGCGGATGGCGACATCGACATCGCTTCCTGCAACTCGACCGCCAATTCGGTCTCCATCCTCCTCAACGACGGCTCGGGCACATTCGTCCAGAGTTCCGTGATCACCGAACTAGGACAGATCTGGTCCATTGTGTCGAACGATCTCGACGGCGACGGCGATATCGACCTGGCCGTCACCGATCTCTACGCGAAGAACGTCACGCTCCTGATGAACAGCGGTGCCGGCGTCTTTGCGGCAGGAACTCGTCTGAGCGCGAGCCAGCATCCTGTTTCGGTTACGACGGGGGACTATGACGGCGATCATGATATCGACATCGCAGTTGCACAGTATTTCGGCGAGGCATCTTCCCTCACGGTCTTCCGGAACGACGGCGGCGGTATCTTTACGCCAACCACATTCGACAATGCGGGGAGCAATCCGCGTTCGATCTGGTCGGGGGACTACGATGGCGATGGCGACCTGGACATCTCTCTGGTCAACTACGATTCGGACAACGTCTCCATCCACCTCAACGATGGAAACGGTTCGTTCACCCAAGGCGTGAGTCCCGGAACAGGCATCTGGCCGAACGGCTTCGCCACCGGCGATCTCGACGGGGATGGCGATCTCGACCTCGCTGTGTCGAATGTCAACTCCAGCACCGTCACCGTTGTGAAGAGCATCCCGGCGGCGCCGGCCCGACTCACCATCACAGATTCCTCCAGCCACACCCTCGTGTTGAGGTGGAGACGGAACATCGAAGGGACATTCACCCGCTATCGCATCTACCGCGATACTGTTCCGCATCCCGTCGTGCAGGTCGATTCGAGTTCTCTTTCCCGCTACGACACGGTTTGTGTGATGACAGGACTTCCAAACGGCATCCGTCAGTACGTTCGCATCACGGCAGTGGACAACGGCGGGAATGAGAGCGCTTTCAGCATGGAAGTCTCTGCCGTCCCGCGAGACATCATCCCGCCCTCAGCTCCGAAGAGCATCACCGTTGTCGATTCGCTCCCGCATTCCCTCACCATCGCTTGGGAGCGAAACGCCGAGCCGGATCTCTATTCGTACCGCGTGTATTGGGGAACGCAGGCGCATCTTGCCGCCAGCGATTCCGTTCGTGCGGGGGTCGTGGACACCGTGATGACACTCGCCGGTCTCGAGTACCGCACGCGCTACTTCTTCCGCGTGACCGCGGTGGATGAGGATTCGAACGAGAGCGCATTCTCCACGGAAGTGGAAGCGACCACCGGCGACTACATCGCGCCCGCTCCGCCGCGAGAACCGACCGTCATCGATTCCTCCTCGCGCACGATCGTCCTCCGATGGCAGAGGAGCGAGGAAGAGGATTTCAGCCGGTATCGCATCTCTTGGGGAACTGAAAAGCATCTGACCATGCTTGTCGATTCCGTCATGGGACGGACCGACACGATCTTGACATTCCGCTGGCTTATCGACGGCATCCGGTATCGCTTCCGAATCACCAGCGTCGATACGGCGGGGAACGAGAGCGGCTTTTCCGAAGAGGTCGATGCTGTCCCGGCGGACCGCATTCCCCCCGCAATCCCGAAGAGTCCTTCCATCGTCGATTCGTCCAGTCGGACCATCACGCTCGTCTGGAAGAAGAACACCGATCCCGATCTCTTTCTCTACCGCATCTACCGGGGCGTCCAGCCTGATCCGGTCGTTCAGATCGATTCGGTCTATTGCCGCGGCATCGACACGGTGCGAACGTACCGTGGACTCATGAACGGAAAACGGTACTACTTCCGCGTCACGGCGATCGACAGCGTGGGGAACGAGAGCGGATTCTCCGCGCAAGTCCATGCCGTTCCGTGGGACCGCATCGCCCCCGCGGCGCCGAAGCAGTTGTTCGTCGCGGATTCGCTCGGACATAGGGTCGCTCTCGGATGGCGGAAGAACGGAGACCTCGATCTCCTCCGGTATCGTATCTATCGTGCGACTGCCCCGAATCCTGCGGTGTGTGTCGATTCAACGAGCGGAAGAACGACAGACACGATGCGGATCTACACAAGCCTTGCGGTGGGGACCCGGTATTACTTCCGCGTGGCGGCTGTCGACAGTTGCGGCAACGAAGGTCCGCATTCGAACGAAGTGAACGTCACGCCGAACACGACGGTCCAATTCCTCGACGGAGCGGAGTACGCCCCCGCCTCTGCGCGGATGAACACGTCGAACAATCCGGTCGGGCGATTCCGGCTGAAAGCTGCGCGCCCTGGCGTCACACTGACCTCGGTCAACGTCACCTTCTTCGGGACATTCGACGGTGTGCGTGCGGTGAAGCTCTGGAGTTCCGCTGATTCGATCTTTGGCGGGGACGCGCGAAGGGACTCGGTCGCATTTCTCGGAGGGCCGGTCCTCCTTCGGGGAGCGTCCGCACCCGTTGACACCGGAGGACGGTATTTCTTCGTCACGGTCGACCTCGAGACATCGACCGGAGGAGTTGAACTGCGTATCGCCGAGGAGGTCGACATCGTCCTGAGTGCCGCGTTCATTTCGGGGAAGATCGTCAACGCCCCGCTGTCCGCCGCACCGGTTCTCATCACGGCCGTCGATGAGGATGCGATGGGAAGACCCGCGACCGTCGCGTTGTTCCAGAATTATCCGAATCCGTTCAATTCGAGAACGGTCATCAGTTATCAGGTTCCCGCACCCGCCGAAGGCACATTCAGCCGTGATGTTGAGTTGGGTGTATTCGACATGTCGGGGCGCGAAGTCGCGGCGCTCGTGAGGGGAGAGCGGGCGCCGGGAAGGTATTCTGTCGAATGGAACGCCGAGGGGCTCTCCAGCGGCAT
>JBFYQI010000287.1:0-3026 GCA_041302875.1 Ignavibacteria bacterium | reverse complement strand
CATCACGCAGGACGAGCAGCGGGAATTCAAGGCCGCGCTCAAGAAGATGGATGAATTGGGAGGCCTTGAAAAGGTCACGCAGGCGGTCAACGCGTTCGTTGCGGTGGATGAACCGGCCATCTTACGCACCAAACAATTCATCGCAACGAGTGTTGCAACTGCGTTCATCGACCCGGTGATCCGAAGTCAGAAGTTCGACCTGGTGCTGATCGATGAATCGCAATCGGTCAACCTGCCAACCCTCGCGGCGCTCGCCAGTTTGGCGAAGGAAAAGTGTGTCGTGGCCGGCGATCCGTTCCAGCTCCAGCCGGAGTCTTCCGCCACATCAGAGCTTTCCAAACAATGGCTGCAGCGGGACGTGTTCCTCCATATTGCGGAGACCGACGAACTGAACCGCCTCTTCGATTGGACGGAACAGCATGCGCAGTACTGCGTGCTCTTGCGGTCGCTGTACGCCACAACGCCCCGGCTGTCCTTGTTTACGGCCGCGGTGCTCTACGATGAGAAAATCAGTGTGTTTGTACCGCCAACCGCACGTGGACGCATTTACTTCCTCGACACGTCCGAAGTACAGGCGAAGTGTCGGCAGTATGCCGGTCGGAAACGCATCCTCCCGTACAATGAGCATCAAACGAAGAAGGTGCTTGAGTGCATCAAACACGCATTCCAGGAGCAAGGACGCCGGGCGGGTGACATCGGCGTGATCGTGCCGTTCACCGGTCCGACGCTGTATACGAAGATGCAGTTGCGCCTGCATGGGATGAAGAACATCGAAGTCGGGACGCCGGCAACATTTGCGGGGGCGCGGAAAAAAGCGGTCATTTTCGACACCACCATGGCAGGCGTCGACTACACGGTGCGGGCCATCGACGACAAGAAGATCGGCGAGCACCGGATCGCGCGCATGTTCAACACGGTGCTCTCTTGCGTGGAAGAAGACCTCTACGTGCTTGCGGATATGAACCACTTCCGCACCCTCTACAAGGACCGGCTGTTCGTCCGCCTCCTGATGCTTCTCCAGGCGGAGGCTGACCAAAAGACCACTGCGTTCGGCGCGGCGTCGAAGAAATTCGATGAACTGGACCGCGAAAAGCGCGCTGCGCTCTTCGAGTATTCGCTTCTGCCCTCTAAACCATCGGAAGTGTCGGCAAAGCCGGAGTCCAAGAGCGATGCGGAGCTGGCGATTCGCATACAGGCGGCCGCACGTCACCGTGACGTCAAAGCGCTCGATCTGCCGCGCGATTTTGAGAAAGAGATCGCTGTCGCTGTGGAGCGAACGCTGGGCTACCGCATGGATATCAATCTTCTCTCGCAGTTCGTTGGCGGAGACGTCTTGTTTCACAGCACCCTCCGCGCGGAACAGGCGATGGAGATCCTGCCGAAGCGCCTCTGCGAGAACGAGCGTGAATTCCGGAGTGTGATGGAGCAGTGGAACCTGCTGATCTACGAGCTGAGCGGTGGCAGCAAGACGGAGACGATGTTGTTCGCGCAGACGAATCCGGAAGCGCGCATTCGTCAGGACTTGAAGAACTTGCGCGCCTACTATTCGGCGGACGTCCAGGCCATCATGCAGGAAGGCAAGCAGAAGATCGCGGTCGAGGTCTCGCGTGTCTTTCAGGACCTTGTCGGAAAGGCCCAGCCCCCCGCGAATGCGGAGGAATGGTCGAAGGCATATGTCAGTTTTCTCTCGC
This sequence comes from Ignavibacteria bacterium, assembly GCA_041302875.1. Taxonomy (GTDB): domain Bacteria; phylum Bacteroidota; class Ignavibacteria; order UBA10030; family UBA10030; genus JAKAJH01. The sequence continues at coordinate 1,335 of JBFYQI010000287.1, read as the reverse complement.
GTCTGGAATCATACCTGAGTTGGATCGAAGAGCAGTTGCGAAAGTAGGAAGACAAGAGAATGAGCATCTGGGAGATCGTCGGCGATATTCTCTTCGTCTTCCTCTTCGTGTTTCTAAACGGGTTCTTCGTGGCGGCGGAATTCGCCATCGTCAAGATCCGGGCAACGCAACTCGAACCGCTTGAGAAACGCGGAAACGCGCGCGCACGGATCGCGCGGGAGATCGTCTCCCATCTTGACGCCTATCTCTCGGCGACGCAGCTTGGCATCACGATGACGAGTCTGGCGCTTGGCTGGCTGGGGGAACCGATGGTTGCGTCGATGATCCGCCCGCTGATGGGGGGACTCGGCGTCGTGGATGAACACATCATCCAGCTGGTTTCGTTCGCCATCGCGTTTTCGATCATCACGTTTCTGCATATCGTCCTCGGTGAGCTGACCCCGAAATCGATCGCCATTCAGAAGACCGAAATGACCACGCTGCTGATCGCGTATCCGCTGCGCCTCTTCTTCTTCGTCTTCAAACCCATCATCAACACGCTGAACAATCTCGCCAACGCCATTCTCCGCATGATCGGGATTGAACCGGCGAGCGAGACCGAGCTGATGCACTCGGAAGAAGAACTCCGGTTGATTCTTGCGCGGGAACAGGGAGTCTCCGCCTCAAGCCGGTCGATCGTACTCAACGCGATGGACTTTCGACGCAAGCAGGCGCGCCACATCATGGTCCCGCGGAAAGAAATGATCGCATTGTCCCTCACGGTGCCGGTGGCGCAGAGCCTCGAAATTATCCGTGCGAACAAGTTCTCGCGATTTCCGGTGTACAAGGATTCCATCGACAATATTGTCGGCGTGGTGATGACGAAAGACATCTTCAAACAGGATCGCGATCACCAGGCGGGATTCACACTTGCCAGCGTCCTGCGCGACGTCTGTGTGCTCCCGGAAACCGCCACGCTCGAGAAGACCCTCGAGACGATGCAGCAGAAGAAGACCCATATGGTCGTGCTCGCGGATGAGTACGGAGGCACCGCAGGCCTTGTGACGCTGGAGCTGGTGTTGGAGGAATTGGTAGGGAGCATTCAAGACGAATACGACCGGGAAGCACCGGAGATCGTGAAGGTCAGCGATGATGAGTATCTCGTTGATGGAAGTCTGACCACGAATGACGTCGAGCGCCTGTTCAACATCGAGCTCTCGCCGATGGACATTCGCTCGATCGGTGGATATGCGGTCGAACAATGGGGACACATTCCGTCGGTTGGAGAGACATTTGAAACGGCGGGCCTTCGTTTTACGGCGGAAAAGATCGCCGACAATGCGGTCGAGACGGTCC
>JBFYQI010000283.1:0-4525 GCA_041302875.1 Ignavibacteria bacterium | reverse complement strand
CGCGGATACACTGCGTCCCGAATCCCGCGAGGTCGTCGCCTCCCTTCATCGCCTCGGAATCGAGACGTGCTTGCTCACCGGCGACAATGTTGTCACCGCAAACGCGATCGCTAAAGAGGTCGGAATCTCCAACGTGGTTGCCGGAGTGTTCCCAGACCGCAAGGCCGACGAAGTGAAGCGCCTTCAGAAGAAGGAGGGATTGGTCGCCATGGTCGGGGACGGTGTCAATGATGCCCCGGCACTTGCGGTGGCCGACATCAGCATCGCAATGGGTTCAGGCTCGGATATCGCGATGGAGGCGGCAGACATCACATTGATGAAATCAGATCTTGAACATGTTCTGCTGGCGTTCAAGCTATCTCGGAAAACGATCAGAACAATCAAACAGAATCTGTTTTGGGCGTTTTTTTACAATTCTGTGGGTATTCCGTTGGCGGCGTTTTCGCTCCTAAATCCCATGCTCGCTGCTGGGGCGATGGCCTTCAGTTCTGTCAGCGTTCTGTCGAATTCACTCCGTTTGCGCCATTCTTCTCTCTGACCATCTTCAATCCCCCATTTCATTCGATTTTCGCAAATCCTGTTTTGCTTCTTCATCTTTTTCTTTATATTTCCCCTGTATCGCTTTACGCTTGAACGAATTGACAACGAGCAGGGTGCGAAATGCGCCGTATGAGCAAATATCTCAGTGGAAAAAAGATCGATCCGCGACCCATCAAGAAGAACATTGGTGTCGTCGAGTTGCTCGAGCAGCATTTTCAAGCATACAATGCCGCTCGTCTTCGCGAAGCTGCCCAACTATTTGCAGAGAAAATGCTGAATCCGAATGTCACCATCGGGATGAGTCTCACCGGAGCGCTTACTCCCGCAGGATTAGGCGGATCATGCATCGTCCCTTTGATGAAGGCTGGTTTCGTTGACTGGATCGTGAGCACCGGGGCAAATCTCTATCACGACACGCATTTCGCTATTGGCCACTCGCTCCATCGCGGCTCGCCGTTCATTGATGACCGGCTCCTTCGAAAGGAAGCTGTAATCCGCATTTATGACATCCTCTTCGACTATGAGGTTCTGCTCGACACCGATAATTTCTTCCGGACGCTGATACAAGCCCCCGAATTTCAGAAGGAAATGAGCACTGCGGAGTTCCATTTCAAGATGGGGAAGTACATCGCTGAGCGTGAGCGAAAGTTGAAATTGCCGTTCAGCAGTCTCCTTGGTACAGCCTATCGTTGCGGCGTTCCTGTCTACACATCGTCCCCCGGCGACAGTTCCATCGGGATGAATGTCGCCGCGATGCAACTCTATGGAAACCGGCTCCGGTTCGACACTCTTGCGGATGTCAATGAAACCGCGGCGATCGTGCTCGAAGCGAAGCGTTCCGGAGGTTCCAGCGGTGTCCTGATCTTTGGCGGCGGCTCGCCCAAGAACTTCATGCTTCAAACCGAACCGCAGATTCAGGAAGTCCTCCAAATCGACGAAAAAGGGCACGACTTCTTCGTGCAGATCACAGATGCCCGGCCCGATACGGGAGGACTTTCAGGTGCAACACCGTCAGAGGCAGTGAGCTGGGGAAAGATCGATCCCGACAGGCTCCCCGACACCGTGGTTGCGTACGTTGATTCAACCGTGGCGATGCCGATTCTTGTTTCATACGCCCTCGCGAAACGCAAACCGCGCACGCTCAAGAAGCTGTACCATCGCCGCGAGGAACTCGTCGCCCGGTTGAAAAAAGAAGCGGACAAGATCTATCTTAAGAAGAAATAACCACCCCATCGAAACCGATTCATGTTCATTCATTGAAAGGACGTCGCAATGGACCGATTCCAGGAACTCGTCGACCTTGTTCAGACCTTCAAGGGAGACTTCGACAAGTTCTATCTGAAACAGAACAAGTCCGCCGGTGTGCGCTTGCGGAAGCATATGGCGCAGCTGAAGCGGAAAGCGCAAGAAATCCGCAACGAAGTCCAGGACATCAAGGCGAAGATGGGCGACGACGCGGGGAAGGGCCCCGAGACGCCGACCGCCTAAGGCTCGCGCTCCATACAACACTGTCCCGCCTGCGTCTCGTTTGGTTGGGGCGCAGGCGTTCTCCATCTCTCCACTGTTCGCGTCGGGTTCCTCTCCCCCTTGCCCGGAACATCTTGACCGGCGCGACCGCATTTGTCCGGATCGCCCATGACCACGCTCTCACGCATCTTCCTGTGTACGCTCTTCCCCATCCTTTCAGCCCTTGCATCAGATTCTGATCTTGCCCGGCGGATCATTCCCACGCCGCAAGAGGTGAAGCCTGGAGCGGGGAACTTCCGGATAACGACATCGGCAAAGATCATTCTCGGATCCGGCCTCGCGAACGGGGATCGCTCTGCTGCCGACCGGCTCAACGATGAGTTGGCTCTGTTCGCCAAAGACCGTCTGCAGGTGGTATCAGAGGAAGGGCTCCGCAAGGTATCCGCGGGGAACATCTATATCGCGTCGCCGACGAGCGACTATGCCCGTAAACTGCTTTCGCAACAGCCCGGCACGCTCACGGCACAGATGAAGTCTGAGGGATACTGTCTTGATGTGACACCCGACGGCATCGTGATCATTGCGGAGAATCCCCGCGGCCGCTTCTACGGAGTCATGTCGCTCGTTCAGTTGATGAGGATGGAGAAACGTGCGCTGACTGTGCCCGCCGTGCAGATCCGCGATTGGCCGCAGCAGTCCATCCGCGGCATCACAGACGACATCAGCCGCGGACAGATCTCCACGGTGGAGAACTTCAAGGCCATCATCCGACGATGTGCCCGCTACAAGCTGAACATGTATTCGCCGTACATCGAAGATGTCTTTGCGTTCAAGAACCATCCTGCGATCGCGGACGGTCGCGGTGCTCTGACGGCGAAAGAATGGAGGGAACTGGATGAATACGCCCGCCTCTTCCATGTGGAGATGGTCCCGATCTTCGAAACACTCGGCCATTGGGAAAACATTCTTCGGCTGAGGGAATACGCGCAACTTGGGGAGTTCCCGGGTGCGCACACCGTGAATGTTTCCGATGAACGGGTATACGCGCTCCTCGAAGAGATGATCGGTGAGATCGCCGGCGCATTCCGCTCCCCGTGGTTCAACATGGCGGCCGATGAGTCCTGGGATGTCGGTCTCGGCACGAACAAGGAACGGGTCGCGGCAAGCGACCTGGCGACCGTGCATGCAGACCACTACACGCGCTTGTTCGACATTCTAAAGAAGTTCAAGAAGAAGCCCTTGATGTACGGCGACGTCATCCTGAACCATCCCGAGATCCTTGAGAAGATTCCCAAGGAGGTGGTCATCGTCGACTGGCATTACGGCGCAGCAGAAGACTACACGAGTCCGGAGACGTTCAAGGCAGCGGGATTTCCATTTGTGGTCTCTCCGGCGGTTTCGAATTACATCGGACCTTTCCCCAACTACCTGAATACGTTCGCGAATATACAGAATCTCACTCGTGACGGCTATCGGAATGGCGCCTTGGGAGTGCTCACATCGAGCTGGAACGACCACGGAGGGGAAGCCTTTCGTGAATTGAACACGCTCGGCTATGCATGGACGTCTGAATGCGCATGGCAACCGGAGCGGGCAGGCATCGACGGATTCATGCTTCGCTTCTTTGGCGACTATCTGGGCAACGATGAGGCAGCCCTGTACGCTTCCTCCGTCTACACCATTCTCTCGGAACCCGCAAACCAGACGGGATGGTTCGATCTCTGGCGACATCCCATGTTGCCGCCGAGGCCCAATCCGCTGAATCTTCAATGGCGCATCCAGAGCATCGAGAACAGTATGGCCATTGCCGAATCGCTTGTAACATTCGGACGACGTGCGTCAGAGCGGAACACGGATCACTGGGATCTGCTGGGGTATGTCATACGGCTCGATCGTTGGTACGGCTCAAAACTCCGGAATGGGGAAGCGGTCCGAACCATGACGATGAGTATTCCGGAAGGTATCGATGCGGATTCAGTGCGTGCAGTCGCGGCAACGATGTGTCGTTCGGTCGTGCAGGAATTCGAGGCGTTCCGGGGCGAGTTCGCCCCACTCTGGAAGCGCACGAACAAGCCCGAAGGGCTTGAGAACATTCTTCAGCGGCACAGCCGGCAGATGCACTATTGGAATGAGAAGATCGCCGAGCTGAATTCGGGAACCGCGTGGACCGATCCATCGATCCCGAGTCGATGGATCGCACACCCTGCGGGGAATCCGGGGACGAGGGATAGTAGTGCGGACCAGGTGCGGCAGGCATTCTTCACAGTGGAGCTGGACCTCCCGAAGGTCGTCAGCGCGAAGCTACAGTTGCTCGGAGACACGCGGGCAAGGGCATGGCTCAATGGGCACGAGGTTGGCTCCGTCGCGGCCCGCCGCTCGCTTTCCCTTCTTGTCGAATACGAGCGATCGAAGATCTTCGACATGCTCCCCTGGGCGGTTGAAGGAAGGAATGTTCTTGCAGTTGAATGCGAGAGCAATAATCGGAATGCTTCGGCGGGATTCAATGTCTTCGCGGAAT
>JBFYQI010000262.1:0-3101 GCA_041302875.1 Ignavibacteria bacterium | reverse complement strand
TGAAGCGCTGAAGCCTCTGCTTCTCCCAGATGATGTCGTGTGGATCCAGGACTATCACCTGATGTTGTTGCCTCAGATGTTGCGCGCGCCTGTGCCGCACGCGCTCATCGGCTTCTTCCTTCACATCCCATTTCCGTCGTTCGAGTTGTTTCGCCTGCATACTCCGCGGTGGCGGGAGGCAATCCTTGAGGGAGTGCTCGGGTCGGACCTTGTCGGGTTTCACACGTATGAGTACACCCGGCACTTCCTTCAATCCGTGCTTCGCATTCTCGGGCACGACCATTCCCTGGGGCGGATCGTTCTTCCCGCGCATGTCGCACGCGCGGAAACCTATCCGATGGGGATCGATTTCCAGCGTTTCGTCGCTGCGGCGCGTGATCCGGAAACGGAGGCCGAGCGGAACGAGATCCGCGCGACGCTGCGCAACATGCGCTCCATCCTTTCGGTGGACCGGCTCGATTATTCGAAGGGAATTCTCAATCGCCTCGAAGCGTACGAACTCCTTCTCGAACGACATCCCGAATATCATGGCGCGGTCGTGCTCATCGCTGTCGTCGTTCCTTCCCGAATCGGCGTCGACCAATATGAGACAATGAAGAGGCAGATCGAGGAGATCGTCGGACGGATCAACGGACGATTTGGCACCGTTGCCTGGACGCCGGTGATCTATCAGTATCGCAATCTCGGCTTGCACTCGCTCTCTGCGCTGTACAGCGTCAGCGATGTCGGCCTTGTGACACCGTTGCGGGACGGCATGAACCTCGTCGCAAAGGAATATATCGCGTCGCGGTCGGATCACACGGGCGTTCTGGTTCTGAGCGAGATGGCCGGCGCGGCAAAGGAATTGGGCGAAGCGCTTATTGTGAATCCCAATGATCGGGGAGAGATGGCAGATGCATTGCACGCGGCGCTTCAGATGCCGGAAGAGGAACAGAGGCAACGGAATATTGTGATGCAGGAGCGCCTACTTCGGTATGATGTGACACGCTGGGCAGGAGAGTTTCTGAAAGACCTTGGCGACATGGAAGAGGTCCGGAACCGTTTCACGGCGAAGCTCCTGACCCATGGTTCGCGCGGAGACATCCTCCGGTCGTACGCGGAGGCGCGACAACGTCAGCTCTTCCTCGATTACGACGGTACGCTTGTGCCCTTCGTCCGCCATCCCTCGCTCGCCAAGCCTCCCGAACGATTGCATCGTCTGCTTACGCAACTTGCCGACGATCCTCGGAACTCGGTCGTCATCCTCAGCGGGCGCGACCGCGCTTCGCTTGATCGGTGGCTTGGACACCTTCCCATCGGACTCGCCGCGGAGCATGGCTTCTGGCTGAAGGACGCCGGAGGGCAATGGACGAATGCTCCACATCCTTCCACCGATTGGAAGCTCACGTTGCGTGCGATTCTGGAGCAGCACGCCGACCGGCTTCCGGGAGCATTCGTTGAAGAGAAGGAGTTTTCCCTGGTGTGGCACTACCGGTCGTCGGATCCCGATCAGGCGCGCCCCATCGCCGCTGAGTTGATCGACCAACTGACGAGCTACACGACCGGCTTGAATGTTCAGGTGTTGCCGGGGAACAAGGTCGTCGAGGTTCGCACAGCCGGCATTCACAAGGGGACGGCGGCTTCGCATTGGTTGAGCGGGCGAGTGAACGATCACATTCTTGCGATCGGCGACGATTGGACCGACGAAGATCTGTTTCGTGCTCTTCCTCCGAATTCGTTCACCATTCGCGTCGGCATTACGAACACCGTCGCACTCTACAATGTTCGCGGGCCGGAAGATGTTCTGCGTCTGCTCGAATCACTGGCCCTTTCCCATTTTTGAAAACGCCGTTTTTCGCCCATTTCCACGAATAGGAAGGGGAATGGGGGACATCCACGAATCGGCGTGAATCTGTGCTTGCTTCCAAGGGTGATCTACGAAATCCCGCGCGTGGTCGTGGCACGACCATTGCCTTTCTTGCCATACTCTGTTCCCACGTATCCACCCCCCCAGGAGAATTTATGGCTAAGTATAAGATCGCATGGTTACCCGGAGACGGTGTTGGTGTCGATGTCCTCGACGCTGCGAAGATCGTCCTTGAGAAGATCAAGCTCGACGCAGAATACATCCATGGTGATATCGGATGGGAATTCTGGTGCAAGGAGGGAGATGCACTTCCGGAACGTACGGTCGAGTTGCTCAAGAATGTCAATGCAGCGCTGTTCGGTGCCATCACATCGAAGCCGATCAAGGCGGCGCAGGCGGAGCTTGTGCCGGAGTTGCAGAGCAAGAATCTCGTCTATCGTTCACCGATCGTTCGGATGCGGCAAATGTTCGATCTCTACAATTGCCTTCGTCCGTGCAAAGGATATCCCGGCAATCCGCTGAACTTCAAAGAAGGGATCGACCTGGTCGTGTTCCGCGAGAACACTGAGGATCTGTATGCCGGCGTGGAATTCCCGACGCCACCGGCCGAGCTGATCGATCTTCTGACGAAGATCTCAAAACCCTTCGCACCGTTTGCGAAGCTCTCTCCCGATCAATACGCCATCTCCACGAAGATCAACACAAAGGCGGGATCGGAACGCATTGTCCGCGCTGGATACGAGTTCGCGAAGAAGAACGGACGGAAGAAGGTCACCATCGTCCACAAGGCGAACGTTGTCCGCGCAACCGACGGATTATTCCTTGAGGTCGCAAAAGAGGTTGCCAAAGAGTATCCGGGAATCCAATTTGACGAAGCGAACATCGATGCGATGACGATGTGGCTGCTGAAGAATCCGTTCAACTATGACGTTCTCGTTGCGCCGAACCTCTACGGCGACATCATTTCGGACCTCTGCGCACAGATGGTCGGCGGTCTCGGCTTCGCCTGCTCCGGAAACATCGGCAAGCAGCTTGCGGTCTTTGAGCCGACGCATGGTTCCGCACCGAAGTATGCGGGACAGTACAAGGTGAATCCCATCGCGACCATTCTCGCCGCCAAGATGATGCTGGATTGGCTGGGCGAGACCGACAAGGGCGCCGCGCTGGAGAAGGCTGTCGCCACGGTCATCAAGGAGGGGAAGGTCCGCACGTACGATATGGGCGGCAACAGCAGCACGCTCGACATGGCGAAGGC
>JBFYQI010000207.1:0-4783 GCA_041302875.1 Ignavibacteria bacterium | reverse complement strand
ATGCGCTGTGAAATTGGTACGGTGAAGTCCAGGCTTTCCCGCGGACGGACCATGTTGCGGAAGGCGCTGGAGCCGTTGTTGAAGGAGGGCGCGCAATGAGCACCTTGTCACCACGAAAACGTTCCGAGTTGCTCTCACAATATGCCGATGGGATGATCGACGATACGGATCGGACGATCGTCGAAGAGTTGCTGGCATCTGACCCGTCGGCGAAACAGGAATTGAGCGAACTGCTCCGGCTCAAGTCGCTCTTGGGGGGTGCACGTCGCCTTGAGCCCGATATCGGTTTCTGGACGCGGCTGTCGATGCGGCTGGAGGACGAGCGTCAGGAAGCGCAGAATCTGCTTCCGTTCCCGAAGCGTTACATTCCGCATGTCGCCACTACTGTCACGCTCGTTGTCGCGGTCTTCGGTTTCGTCGCGATCTCGAACCGGATGCCCATCATGGCATTCTTCTCGAAGCAATCGCAGGCCGTCAAGGAAGCCGTCGAGCAGGGGGTCCTTCAGGGATCCGTCCTTCCGCTCTTTGCGAACGTCGACAAAGACCAAGCCCTTCAGTTCTCGCTGTTCGGCGAATTGCCGCTGGATGATTCCACACAGACCACGCTCCGTGTGGATGAAAGCACGGACTCGGGATATCGGATCGAAGTGGGAAAGCAAACCCGAAGACAGGTACGGCCGGTCACGTTCGACCGCTTTGTCGACGAGGTGCGCCCCACCGTTGATCAACGACGCGTCATCGATTCGTTGTTGGCGCTGGCACAGGAACGCATCGCAGGTTCCGTACTCGTCGGTTCGGACGATGCGTTCGCGGTTGATCCCGAACTCCCGCACCTGAACCGGATCATCGTCACCGGCATCGCATCCTGCCTGGAGCCACCGCAGCGGAGACGATTCGAGCGGTTGCTTGCGGTGAATGAGGCTCCGTATGCGGTTTCAATGGAGGTAGCAGCCCCCGCAGTTGAGCCGAGCCAGGTGTTTTCGAAGCTCCGCCGTCACCGGCCGGACCAATTCATGGTCATTACCCCCGACACCGCGGTCGTCGCCCGCGTTCGGCTGGATCTTGACAGCCTGCGCCGGTTGATGGAGTTTGACATCCAACGGATGGAATCGAGGCGCAGAGTGCTGTTCGAACGCATCGAGGCAGGAGAGTTTCGCTGGTCCTCGCGTCCACCCACCACCTTGTCTGCGGACTCGATGGCGTTCTTCCCGGAGGGAGATTTCATCCGGGTAGAAGTCGGTCGGTCAGCAGAGGAACTTCCGGCGGAATTTCGGGTGATGGTCACTCCTCGGACACGTGAGCGGAGTTCTGGCGAGTCGGTTCATATTCAGGTGTTTGCTCCAAGTCCCCCCGCCCCACGAGTCCGGGAAGTGCCGCCGATTCTTCCCGGTCGGGACAGCACCCGTTAGAGTTGCGGCTTCCGCGGAACGCAGATTCGCCCAGTCAGCAGAGGCATGGCTGGGCGACTGCCGTTTCATCCTCCCTTCATCCGCACCGGCGAAGTTGCTTTTCCTGCCCATTTTGGCTATATTTCACCGATGTAATTCACCTGAACATTCAGCCGTTGCAAGGAACTCACCGATGAAAAGCAGCAGGATTCTCTCCGTTCTCGCGATTGTGTTCGTCGTGCTGGCAACCCAGGCATTCCAGTGCGGATCGCCAGACTTCACAGGCGCGAAATTGTACGAAAACCAACAGAATTGGAAGGATGCAGTCCGTTTGTATCAGGCCGAGGTGCAGAAGAACCCCGGAAACGCCGAAGCATGGTTCCGGATGGGACGCCTTAAAGGGGAGCGATTCGACGATTATGTGGGGATGAACGAAGCGTTCAACCAGGCGCTGAAGATTTCAAGCGAACATGCACAAGAGATCAAGATCATCCGATACAACCGGTGGGCGACTCATGTCAACCTCGGTGTCGAACTACTGAAACGCGCGAACCAGGACTCGGTCCATTTATATGATCGTTCGATCGAGGAGTTCAAACTGTCCGCCGATGCATGGCCCGATACTGGGGTCTCCTACAAGTTCATGGGTCATTCCTATCTGAGCAAACGGGACCTGGACAATGCGATCGTGGCGTATACGAAGGCATGGGATCTGGATAAAGATCGCGAAGCCTATCTGAGCGTTGGCAAGATCTACTCCCAAAAGGGAATGGACCTGAAGAACAAGTTCGAGACGGAGAACGCTGATGTGTTGAAGGCGATTCGAGATGTGCAGGAAGTGGACAAAGGGTTCTATCGGAATGATGTCATGCGCATGTTTGGCGCTCCGGACAATGTGAAGAAGGGTCCGCGCAACTCCCGCAAAGAGGACTGGACCTATGCGAAGTACAACCTGACCCTCACCCTCGAAGGGGAGAAGGTGGTCGACAAGAAGCTCGCGAAGCCGTACGAACCATCGATCGATTCGTCGGATGTTGTCGCCTCGATCGCGGAATTCAACAAGGCCATCACCGTCTTTGAAACGTTGAAGGCGGCGGATCCAAGGGACAACGAGAACCTGAATCTCCTGCTGCAGGCGTACGTCGAGGCGAACCGCATCAATGAGGCCAAAGAGACATTCAAGCTGGCGGTCACCAACCAGCCGAATAACAAGATGAACCATTACATCCTTGCCGTGCTCTACCGGACCACCGGCGAGTACGACAATGCTGTCAAGGAATTCGAGGAAGCGCTCAAGATCGACCCGGCATTCACCGATGCGATGTTCGATGCCGGGGCCACGTACTACAACTGGGGTGTGGACATGCTCCGCGTTGCGCAAGAGAAGGGGGACTTCGATGATGTCGCCTACAAGGAGAAGTTCCAGCTCGCGCTCCCGTATCTTGAGAAGGTTTCCGAAGTGAAGAAGGACGATGCGGCGGTCTGGGAAACGCTGGGAACGATCTATGCCCGCCTTGGCCAGAAGGACAAAGCGATGAAGGCGCTGGACGAGTCGGACCGCATCAAGCGGAGCAGGTAACGGAAGGGACGATTGGAGACAATGAGCAACGAACCCGTACAACAGCAGATCAACATTGAGTTGGGAGAGAAGGAAGCGGAAGGGATCTATTCCAATCTCGCCATCATCACGCATTCCCCCGCGGAATTCGTGATCGATTTCACGCGCGTGCTGCCGGGAGTGCCGAAGGCGAAGGTGCACGCACGGATCATCATGACGCCCCAACATACGAAGATGTTGATGAACGCTCTGCACGACAACATCGACAAGTACGAGAAAAAGTTCGGGGAGGTCAAGCTTGCCCAGGATGTCCAGGGTCCCGTCTTGGGATTTCAGTCTCCGATTGATGAGAAGAAGTTCCATTGATGCATGATCCTTCAACGGATCAGCCGGTGTCGGATTCATCCCCGATACCGGCTTTTTTTATCCGGGAGAGAAGCCCCGAGGTCGGGTGAGCGCACGTAGGCATCAGAAGAGGTTCACTATGCGAAGATCGACTCGAACACCCCATGTGCTGCGGACGTTCGTGCTGCTGCTGACGGCGATTGCGGCGTTCAGTTGTATCGACGGTCCGCTGGAGCCGATCATGCCGTACACGGATGTCTCGATCAGTATCCCGCTCGCGGACCGGGAATGGACGATCGATGAGGCGGAGTTCGAGTCGCCGGCGCAGAAGAATCCAGACGGCACGATCAGCGTTTCCGACCAGGAATCCTTCGATCCGATCGGTCTTGATTCGCTCAGCATCCAGCCGGAGTATGCGTGGGATCGGGCCCAGGTCGGACAATTCGAAGCGGATTCGCTTCCCTCAACGGCATACAGTGTCCAAGCGAGCGATCTCGGGATCCCGCCGCAGACGTACCCGGTGTTGCCGGCTGGATCGGCCAGCCTTCCCTCAATCACTCTTGATGTTTCACACGTCCTCGACTTCGTCTCCATCCTGGGGGGAAACCTGTTTCTGACCGTGCAGAATACGCTCCCTGTAGCCGTGTCCTTCCCCAATGGCATGAGGCTGAGAAACAACTCGACTGTCCCGACCGATACGAGCGAGCTCGGGGTCTTCGCATTCGGATCACCCGTCCAGCCGGGTGAAACGCGTCTGACGGCGATGAATCTCGCCGGGAAAACGGCACGCGGCTCGATGACCACTGGAGCCGTGGATGTGCAGACGGCAGCAGGAACGAACGTCACGGTCCAATCGGGAGATGGCCTTGTTTTCACGTTCTGGTCGACCCTGTTGTATGCCGATTCCGCGCAGGCCGTCATCCCTTCCCAGCACATCTTCACGGTGGCCGATTCCAGCTTCGTCGTCGATGATTCTGTGGTTGTTCAGGAGGCGCTGTTCCGCAGCGGCCGGCTTGTTGTCGCGGTGACCAACCAGATGGATGTTGCTGTTGGTGCATTCATCCGATTGAATGACTTGACGAGCACCGTTACCGGGAATAGCGTCGTGTTCAACGTGGTCATCCCGCGAAAAGACAGTCTGATCGTTCCGATCGCGATGGATACCGTGCGTGTGCTCGCGACCCCGTCGGCGCTCGGAACGCGTCTGACGTTCTCTCTCGGCATCAGCACGATCACGTCCGGCGGAACGAAGGCGCTTCTCACGGACAACGATTTTGTCAAGGCAGAGTTGCGGCCGCAAGGTTCCGTTCGCGTGCGGTCGTTGACCGGCAAGATCACGCCGTATACCTTGAACGTGAATACTTCCTACGCGACGGGATTCACGGCCGGCGCACTTGCCGAGAAATTCTCAGGGCACGTGCGCCCGGATTCAACGCGGATCACCATCCGTCTGCCGATCTCAGGCGGATTCCCGGCTGAATACGATCTCACC
>JBFYQI010000201.1:0-2925 GCA_041302875.1 Ignavibacteria bacterium | reverse complement strand
TCAGCGTCTGACCGTCGATGAACTCCAGCACGATGAACGCGCTTTCGTTGTGGTCATCGATCTCGTAAATGGAAAGGATGCTCGGATGATTCAGCGCTGCCGTTGCCTTGGCTTCCTGGAGGAAGCGGGCTCTGTTGTCGGCCGTGGACGACAGGTGTGATGGAAGGAACTTGATCGCAACGAGTCGGTCGAGTCTGGTATCCTGGGCTTTGTAGACCACGCCCATTCCCCCCTCGCCGAGCTTGTCCAGGATCTTGTAATGTGAGATTGTTGATCCGATCATAGCCTTCCTTTGACGTTGCTACGACTTGTTCGTGAGCAGTGACTCAAATCGCTTGTTGCCGCGCAGGGATTTCCAGCGTGGATCGAGTTTGAGCCACGTCGGGGAGATCTCTGAGGGCATCTTCAGGAGCCGCTCCAGGATGTCAATTGCCTTCTCCTGATCGCCCGTCATCGCATGGATCTGCGCAAGATCGAGCAAGCGAAAACTTCCGCGCCATGCCTCCTTTTCTACGGGGAGGAGCTGTACGCCCCGCTCTCCTTCGCGTATCGCATCCTCCGATCGGCCCAAACCCGCCAATGCGATCCCCAAAGCGCTATGGGCGCGCCCGTCGTCGGGATATTCTCTGAGACGCTGCTGGATCTGCTGGAGGCTCTGTGCATACATGCGTTGAGCGCGGGCTTCAGATCCTCGCATCCGTTCGAGGGAGGCGAAGATCAACGGCTGCGGGTAGTACAAGAACTGATTGTCGAGACCGCGCGCGGCGTCCATCTGATGCAAGGCCTGTTCCGCCGACGCATGATCGCCCCTCATCATCGCGAATAGGAATTTCGTGTAGTTGAGTCCCTCGTCTTCTCCCGAGCCGACTCTTCCGAAGCGATATCCTTCCTCAAGGATGACTCCCGCGGATCGAAGATCACCTTTCCACAACACCATATTCCTCGCCCTTTCCGCATACGGCGTGACATTGTCGGGAGCCAATCGGATGGCCGTCGCGAACTGTTCATCGGCCTCCTGATAGTTGCGCTGAAGCACGAACGTCTCTCCCAGCTCTCTCGCGAGCTCTGATGAGCGCGGATCGGAAGCGATCGCCGTTCGCCAGTGCCGAACAGACTCATCAAGGTTTCCTTTTCGCCGATAGACCGCTGCGAGGCCGTAGGAAACGCCGGGATTGTTCGGTTGCAGGTCCAGCGCGACTTGGAATTGCCGGATGGCTGCATCGTAATTGAGTTCTGTGTGGTAGTGGATCCATCCCATCGCTTCATTGCTGACGGAAAGGTTCGGAGCGAGGGCGAGGGCCTTCTCCGCTGCCGCGCGCGCTTTCGCGACACGCTCCTTGGTGCGGTCATAGAAGAACCAATAGGCACGAGCATGCGTGACCGCCAGGCGGGCATAGGCCGCGGCGAACGCGGGATCGAGGGCGATCGCCCGCTCGAACTGCTGGATCGCGATATCACAATCTGCTTTCGACGGAGATCGATTCTCGTACTCGACGCCTTGGAGGTAGTAGTCATATGCCTCGGCATTCGACGTCAGTTTTTGCTCCAGGGCTGAAACCTCCGGAGAGAGGAGATTCACGTCGAGAGCGCGGGCGACCTGCTGAGCGATATCCGACTGCAGGGCAAACGCATTCTGGAACGCTGCATCAAACGTGTTGGCCCAGACCTGCATTCCGGTTCGAACATCGATCAACGCCGGACTGATTCTCACCTGAAGCTGTTTGTCTTCGGTCCGGGACCACCGAACCGTTCCCGTGAGCACGTAGTCAATGCCGAGTTCAGAACCGATCTCCTTCACCGACTTCTTGCTTCCTTTGTATTGCCATGCGCTGGAGCGTGCGATGACGCCGATTCCCGAAAGACTGGACAGGCGCGTCGTGATCTCTTCGGAAATGCCGTCGGCGAAGTACTCGCGTTCGGAATCCGCCTGGTTCTCAAACGGAATGACCGCCAGCGACTTTTCTTCGGATGAGGAACCTGCCGACCACGGTTGAAGCCAGAACAGACCGCCTGCGAGGAGCCCGGTGAACAAAAGGCCGCTGACGGCAAAGATCGTCTTGCGGCCAGCGAATCGCGGAACGACAGTGTTGGAGGCTGCGTCGTCTGATTTGGCTGAGGAGGGAACTGTCGCGATCTTCCCGACATTGCTTGTTGGACGCGATACGCCGGACGTCTCCCGCTTCCATCGCCTGAGATCCGCCACGACGTCCGCCGCTGACTGGTATCGTTCCTCGGGATTCTTCTCGAGTGCTTTTTCGAGAATGCGTTCGCAGGCCGGGGAGATGTTCGGAAGATGCTTCCGGATCTGATCAGGTTCTTCGTTTAGAATGGAATACATCATCGCTGCTTCATGCTCACCGCGGAACGGAAGTTTCCCCGTCAGCATCTCGAACAGCAGCACGCCGAATGAAAAGACATCGCTCCTCGGATCGACCTCGCCCCCCTGTATCTGTTCCGGCGCCATGTACCCGATCGTTCCGACGGTGCTGGAAGTGCGTGTGAGCTTCAATGCACCTTTCAATCGGGCGAGTCCGAAGTCCATCACCTTGGCCTGGCCCCGCGAACTCATCATGATATTGTCGGCCTTGATGTCCCGGTGCACGATCCCCTTCGCATGCGCCTCCTGAAGCGCTTCGCCGATCTGCGTGGCAACCGCGATCACATCGTCAGTTTTTGCAAAAGGAAGTCGGTCTCGAAGCGTTCCTCCTTCAACATATTCCAAGGAAATGAACAGCTGCCCTTCGTGCTCATCGACTCCGTACACCGTGCAAATGTTCGGATTGTTGAGTCCTGCGGCGGCTTGTGCTTCCTGAAGGAATCGCGCCTTGGCGGCTCCATCCTTGTTGACCCGATCGGGGAGAAATTTCAACGCAACGGTGCGATTCAGTTTGGTATCAGTCGCCTTGTAGACCACTCCCATTCCGC
>JBFYQI010000197.1:0-2933 GCA_041302875.1 Ignavibacteria bacterium | reverse complement strand
AGGGACTCAAGTTCGCGGGAACTTCACGCTCATACCGCCTTCGCACATCCCGATGCTTCGCTTGATCCCGTGCGATGTTCCTGCTGATGCGAAAGAGGAGCGCGAGGACCGGAAGGTCCGGCCGAAGGGACAACCGGTGATTCCAGACTCGCACAAATGTCTCTTGAACGATGTCGTGCGCAGAATCCGGATCGCGTGTGCCAAGCAGCGCATAACGAAACAGGATCGGCTGATACTGTTCAAAGAGCGAACGAAGCGCGTCCTGATCCGAATGCCGGATTCGTCCAACTATCAACGCTTCTTCCGATCTGTCCGCTGTCTGCCTCATTGCCCTTGAAAATAGAAACAATCCTCAGCAGGCGCAATTTGATTGAGAAATATTGCAGGTTTCTATGATGATGCAGACATAGGGGAAAGAAGGGACATAGTCGTAATATCCATGGCATGAATCGCGTGCTTCTGATATTCCTCCTTCTTGGTTTTCTGACGGCCTGCACGGAATCCCCCACGGATTCCACGCCGAATGGCGCCTACTCGTACATGAGCTTTGACTCCTCGGGCACGGCGATCGTCAAGGGGTGGTTCACACTGGAGATGTCCGATTCCTCCCATGTGACCGGCGAGTGGCACTTCGTGAAGGTGACTGATTCTGACGATGTCGGTCCCCAGGTTGGAGATGGTGTATTGGCGGGTGGTTTCACGGACTATGGTATCGATCAGGTGATTGTTGACCTTCACCCGGAATTCCGCGACAACAATCTTCTCCTTATCGGAAAGCTTGAAGAATCGAGATATTCTGGCAGATGGGAATGGATCTCCTTTGCCGGCGTCTCGAATTATGGGACGTTCTACGCACAAAGGCGGTGAATCTCATGAACCGACTGTTCTATTCGTTGTTCGGCATCCCCCCCTCGGAGGGAGATCACGATGCACGGAACGAACATGTTGACAAGGCCGTGCAGGAAGTGATGGACACCGTTCGCAATGCAGACCCTGAGACGGCTCAGCAATGGGCGCGGCTGCAGAGTTCGCTCGCGCAGGGTTCCACGAAAGCTCTTCCTGTGCGGAATCGACTGGTTCCCCAGGTGGCATTCGCGGTCGCCGCAGTTACGATGATCGCGGTGGGGGCCTTTCTGTACTACACGCCGGCGCAGGATGTTCCTGAGCGCATCGCCACCGGACGGGGAGAACAACAGCAGATCTCCCTCGCGGACGGATCGGAGGTGCGGCTGCATCACACTTCGGAACTCGTCGTTGACCGCATTCAGTCAGGAGCGCCCCGTCACGTTTCGCTGAGCGGGGAAGCATTCTTCCGCGTTCGTCGAAATGACACTCCCTTTGTTATCACTGCGGATCGCGCGACCGTTGAGGTTCTTGGCACGGAATTCAATGTCCGCGTTCGCAATGATGCGGTCGAGGTTGCCGTGAAAAGCGGTACAGTGAAGGTCCGATCCGCGGACAGTTCCATCATCCTTGCGCAGAGCCAGATCGGCGTGATGCATGCAACTGAACCGCCGCAGTTTGCCGGGACGATCCCATCAGAGGACTATCCGGGATGGATGAGCGGGAAGCTCTTTCTGAACAGGACGACCTTCGCGGATGCGTGCCGCGAGATCGAACTACGGTTCGATGCGACGATCACGATCGCAGATATCCAGATGCAGGGGACGGAGATGAACGGTGTTTTGGATGCCCGAACGGTGCGCTCTGCTGTCGTCGCGCTCTGCGAGGTGACGCATACACGGTTTGTACAGGATGGCAATGCATTCAGGATCTACTAAGTTGTTTGCGCGAAGGATGCATCAGGTTGTGGCGAGATCGATCGCCTGCAGTGTGATACTCCTGACGGGAGTCGCCGGGATCAACGCGCAGGAACAGGCGATCCGACATTCGTTTCAATTCCGCGAAATGGAGCTTCGCTCTGCTCTCGATTCGCTGATGCAATGGTATCGCATGCGGATCGTCTCGCTCGAAGCAGATATCGCGGGAAGGCGAACGAACGCCGAATGCACACATTGCCGCGCTGAAGAAGCGCTTCGCAGGATCCTGCGGCCGGAAGGGCTTACGTGGACCGTCATCGAAGGCCAGGTCATCGTTCAGCGCGAACCATCGGAGGCAACGCGGTCTGCCGCGACGCTTGCTGGCATCATCCGAGATTCCGTTACGGGCGAAGGCGTGGTCGCTGCAAGCGTTCTGCTCATTTCTCAGAGTGAACGAGAACGAGCTGACAGCGTCTATCGGTGGTGCTCGACGAATCCGTTTGGCTTCTTCTCGCTGCGCAATGTTCGTCCGGGTGATTATATGTTGCATGTTCGTCGCTTGGGGTATGGGACGCGGATCGAGCAGGTTCATGTTGAACCGGGTTCGAATATCTGTGGTCTCACCTTGGTCGAACAAGGTCTCGTTCATCAGGATGTGACCATCGAGGGACAACGTTCGGCGTTTTCTGCCCTAAGCAGCGTCTCACGCGGCGTGTACATCCGCGCAACCCCTGGCGATCAGAATCAATACATGCTGGAAGGGGCGCGTATCTACAATCCTGTCCACTTCGGCGGGATCATGAGCGCGTTCAACGGGGATGCACTGCGTGATGTTCAGGCGCTTGCTGGAGGTGTGCCGCCGTACTACGGAGGACGCATCGGAGGGATCCTCGATGTTTCGCTCCGGGACGGATCTGAGGAGATCGCTGGAACTGCCACCGTCGGATCGTTCGGATCGGCTGTTCTTCTGGAGGGGCCTGCCCTGGAGAAGACCACGTTCGTGCTCTCAGGCCGGCACGGATACCCCGATCTTCTGTTCCCGCACCTTGCCACTGATGCTCGGCCGAGCGATCAGCGATCCATCGAAGTGATCGGCAAGTTGACGCATCACATGGCGAACGATCAGCGGCTTTCGCTCAGCGCCTTCTTCGGTCGCGATTCGTACAATTCCGG
>JBFYQI010000190.1:0-4192 GCA_041302875.1 Ignavibacteria bacterium | reverse complement strand
CGGAAACACCTCGAACGTCATGATACGAAATAACACGTACGGGAGCGGGCATGGAGTCTCCATCGGAAGTCCGATCAGCGGCGGAGTCTCCAACATCACTGTGGAGAATTGCACATTCACGAACACGGATTTCGGCATACGGATCAAATCGGACCGGGACCGCGGAAGCGTTGTTGAGAACCTGACGTATCGGAATCTCACGATGACGAATGTTCGGATGCCCATCCTCATTTACGGGGCATATGCGGCGAAAGAGCGGCAATTCCGCGACTTGCACAAGCTGAAGCCGGAAGTCGCTGCGACATACCCGTCCGCCCCGGTGACCGAACTCACGCCGGTGTACCGTAACATCACATTCCGCAACATTTCGGCGACCGCGCAGAAGAAGCGGCGAGCCGGACTGATCTGGGGGTTGCCAGAGGCGCCGGCACAAAACATCGTCCTGCAAAATGTTCAGATCGCTGCCGACCTGCCGTTCGGCATCTTCAATGCACAACGGGTTGAAGTCAGGGACTGTCGGTTCATCACTCCTGAGGGGGTGAACAAGATCGTCACGGACAACGCGGAAGTCACGATCACTCCGACCGGACATCAGTGAAAGCGACAGATATGAGATCCGTACAAATTGTTGTTACGCTACTCTGTGCCCTCGCAGGGAGCCTTCTTGCGCAGACGATGGGGGACTTCCGATCTGTCGCCACTGGAGTATGGAATGCTCCTTCGACATGGGAGACATTCAACGGTGCCTATTGGGTGTCTGCGACATCTGCGCCTGCGACGACTGACGGCGCTACCGCGATCAGAACTGCGCACATCGTGACGATCGATACGATGACGGCAGCAGATCAGGTCGTCGTCGAAACGGGGGCGGCCCTCGTCGTTGGCGTTGGCGTGACGTTCACGGTCATTGATGGAGCGGATTCAATTGATTGTGTCGTTCAAGGGACGGTGCAGAATTTCGGCACCATCACACCTTCAGGAAGATTGAGCTTTGAGAACGGTGCATTCTACTACCACCTCGTTCCCGGCGGAGCAGGAGTCGTGCCGACGTCGACCTGGCGTGATGGTTCGTCGATCGAGATCGATAGTGCAGGAAACGGCGGCACGATCGTCCCCACGAATATCACATCGCAGAGCTACTACAATTTCATCTGGAACTCTCCGCGGCAAGCAGGGAATATCGGGTTGAACTTCTCCGATGGCTACGTCTTCCGCGGCAGTGTCACCATCACGAATACCGGTGGAACGAACCGTGCATGGCGTCTGACGAATCTCAACGCTGGACAAACGAAGAGCATCTTCATTCGGGGTGATGTAAATGTGAACGGTCCGAATGCGATGCTGACTTCGACGGGGAGTACCTCGGACACCGCCGCCCTAGCGATCATCCATGTCGATGGCGATGTGAACCTTTCCGATGGGATGTTGTATCTCGTTGGTGCTTCGAATCCGTACGGAGAATGGCGGATCAAGGGGAATGTCAATATCACCGGCGGTCAATTGACAGGAGGGGGAGCGGGGGCATGGCGGCGCATTCTGAGTTTCGCCGGAACAGGCGCGAAAAACTTCAACAAGACCGGAGGCAGTATCGCGTTGCCGATCACGATTCGGGTGTCCAATCCCGCGTCGAGCGTGAGCATGAACTTCCCGCTTGATGTCCATGGTGTGCTGGAATTGAACGGGGGGAAGTTCATCACGACCAACACGAACCTGTTGACGATCAAGGCTTCTGGGTCGATCACGGGGGGTTCGGACACGAGTTTCGTTGATGGACCGCTTGCAGTGGAGGTGAATACGTCATTGCCTGTCATCAAGCGGTTCGCCATCGGCAAGGGTGGTTCATATCGTCCTGTCGAATTGAATCTGACGATGACAGCGGCAACGACGACGGCATTCACGGCCGAGGTATTTAATGCGGCACCTCCAGTACGACAATTGCCGCCAGCGCTCAACGCCGTATCAGGAGTCCGGCATTATTCGATCGTCAAAGGTCTGGGCGCATCCATCACCTCCGGTACGGCGACACTCGCGTACGGACTCGACGATGGGATCGACCACAAAGACAGCGTTCGCATTGCAAATGATGACGGAGCCGGGAATTGGGTGAATCTTGGCGGCAGCGGAACTGCGGACAGCATCGGCTCGATCACTTCGAATGTTGTGACATCGTTTGGCGAACTGTTCACACTCGCGTTCGTTTCGTCGAACATCATCGTCAGTGCGCCAACGGTGGCCACAACGCCGATCGATACGAACACCATTTCCACGACGTCGGCGAATGGGGGAGGGAACGTCACGAATGACGGCGGCGGAGCGATCACTCGGAGAGGAGTCTGCTGGAACACGGTCGGAATGCCGACGATCTCAGACTCCACGACGGATGAAGGGAGCGGCACTGGGATCTTTACGAGCGCGCTCACAGGAATGACACCGGGGATGCAGTATTACATCCGAGCGTATGCGACGAATAGTGCCGGAACGGGATATGGAGAAGAGGCGACGTTCACGACGATGTCGGCGCTGACGGTTCCGACGGTGACAACCTCGTCGGTCACGAACATCGTGAATACTACTGCTCGAAGCGGAGGGAGTGTTTTGCGTTGGGGCGGAACGCCCGTTACCGAACGGGGCGTCTGCTGGAGCACCGAGCCCCATCCGACCATCGCAGATGAAGGGACGGTCAGCGGATCGGGGCTGGGCGTTTTCACGAGTGCCCTGGGGGGCTTGACGCTCGGAACGACATACTACGTGCGAGCATTTGCCACGAACAGTACGGGTACAGGATACGGTGCAGAAGTGGAATTTGCGACCCCCCTTCCTCAACCCAATGTGACGAAGGTGGTGTCACAGGACGGACGAGGTGACTGCACGACCATTCAGGCAGCGTTTGATGCGGTGACGGCGAACTATACGGGGAAATGGTATATCTATGTCAAGAAGGGGATCTATTACGAGAAGGCGTTGCTCGCTGCAGGCAAAATCAACGTGATCTTGATTGGAGAAGACCGGGATAGCACGATCCTGACGTACGACGACTATTCTGGAAAGACGCCGAGCGTTGGAACATCCACCTCATATAGCGTCGGGATCGATGCGGATGATTTCGAAGCACAGAACATCACCTTCCGGAACACGGCAACGCAGGCGCAGGCCGTCGCGCTGCGGATCAATGGAGATAGAAGCAAGTTCTACGACTGCAACATGCTGGGGTATCAGGATACGTACCTGACGAACAGCAATGGACGCATCTATCACCGGAATTGCCTCATCCAGGGCTCGGTCGACTTCATCTTCGGGAGCAGCGTTGCAGTATTCGACAGCTGTCGGATCAAATGCAACCGAAATGGAGGGACGCTGACGGCAGCTTCAACGAACATCGGCTACAAGTTCGGATATGTGTTCATGAATTGCGCGCTGTCAACAGATGTCATTGGTTTCGACGGCAATCCAATTACATCGTTCATATTGGGGCGTCCATGGCAGAATCAGCCTCGAACAGTGTTTCTGAATTCATACGAACCCGCAACTCTCACAGCGGCGGGATGGAGCACCTGGAATGTCATCCCGGCGCTGTATGCGGAATACAAATGCTATGGTCCTGGTTCGGACACGACCAATCGCATCCGTTCGATCGCGCGTCAGTTGACCGAAGAGGAAGCGGCAACGTATACGATCTCGAACATCTTTGGAAAGAACACTGCGCCTTCCCCATATGGAGCGAACTGGCTGCCTGCGCGGGCAGCGATCGATACGGCGGCATTCATCGTTTCTGTGGACGAGGACAACACGTTGCGGGTGCCGCAAGAGTTCAAGCTTGCGCCTGCATACCCGAATCCCTTCAATCCAAGGACACGCTTGGAATTCACGCTGGACAAAGGTGGCTGGACGACGTTAAGGATCTTCAATCTGCTCGGTCAGCGGGTGAGGACGTTGTTTGAAGCGAATGCTGAGACGGGAACGATCTATCAACGTGACTTTACAGCTGAAGGACTCGTGAGCGGGTTTTACTTTGCCTGGCTGGAGAGCGATGGACGGTCTCAGGTGCAGAAGCTTGTCCTTCTGAAGTGAAAAGCCTGCTTGACATAAATGATAAATGATTGTAAAATGCTGTCGCCTGTCGTTACCGATACAGTAATCGGTTACTTTGTTCCGTGACTCACTCTCAAAGGATCAATCCATGAAACCCTGCAAC
>JBFYQI010000141.1:0-4516 GCA_041302875.1 Ignavibacteria bacterium | reverse complement strand
CCGGACCGCCGTGGCCGTGGATGACCTTGACGACAAGCCCGTTGGGGGTGTTCCGTCCCTCTCGAAGCAGTTGGTCCAGCAATCCTTCTGCTTCTTCGCCCCGCATCGGCGGATGTGCTATGTCAACGGTGCGCATCAACTTCCTGTCACAAGATTCCTGATCAACTTCATCGTCTCCGGTATCTTCTTCGTGGATCTCGGCGCGATGAAGATCGTATTATCGCCGGCGATGGTTCCGAGAACGGACGGATGGCGCATCGCATCGATCAATTCGGCGACGCCTTGGGCTCGTCCCGGCAATGTCTTGACAATGATCAGGCTCTCGTTAGACGAGATCAGCTCCACCTCATAACTGATGATCGACTTCAGGCGTTGCTCTTCCGCCTCCGTGTGGAGCATATAGCGTGATCCGGACGGCGTATAAACCCAGGAAATGCCGAGTTCCTTCATGTCGCGCGAAAGGGTCGCCTGTGTGATCCTGAATCCCTGGCGTTTCAATGCCTGACCGAGTTCTTCCTGCGTTGTAATCGTATGCTCGGCGATGATCTGCTTGATGGCGAGTTGACGGTTCTGCTTTTCCATGGGAGATCCCTCTGTGTCTTTGTGGTTATCTCTTCTTTATGACGATGAATTGGCCGCTTCGTCTTCCGGCACGAATTGCGTTCCGATCCCTTCGTCGGTGAAGATCTCGAGTAACAATGAGTGCTTGATGCGACCGTCGATGATGTGCACCTTGTGAACGCCGGCATCGACCGTATGAAACGCAGAGCGAACCTTCGGGATCATTCCACCGGTGATCGCTGCTGAATGGATCAACTGCTCGGCTCGGGACGGCGATAGCGTTGACACAAGCGTTCCATCCACTATCACGCCTTCGATATCGCTCAGGTAAACAAGCTTCTCTGCCTTCAACGCGCTTGCGATGGCGCTCGCCGCAATGTCCGCATTCGTGTTGAGGATCTCGCCATTCTCGCCCATGGCAAGCGGGGCGATCACCGGCATGAGTCCCATCGTCAGGAGCGAGTTCAGGAATGCCGTATTGACGGTCGTGATCTCTCCAACAAGGCCGAGGTCATTCCCTCCGGGGGCAACGCGGCGACCGCGAAGGAGCATATTGTCCATTCCGGCTAACCCGACAGCATTGCCGCTGTTCGTGTTGATGAGATTCACGATCTCCTTGTTCAATTTGCCGGCCAGGACCATGAGGACTGCATCAAGCATGGGCTCGTCCGTGTAGCGCTGACCATCGACAAACCGCGTCTGGAGATTCAATCGCGAGGCGAGACCGGTGATCTCCTTCCCACCGCCATGAATGATGATGATGTTGATGCCGATCTTGCGGAGCACGGTCACATCCTTGGCGAACGTCGATTGCAACTGATCGTCCGTCATAGCCGCGCCGCCGTACTTGATGACGAAGGTCTTTCCCTCGTACGTCTGGATGTACGGCAGAGCCTTGACCAGAACCTCTTCTTTGGTATGCGTGTCGATGGGAGGCATGATTACGACCGGTAACTCGCGTTGATGTGGATGTACTCTTTTGTCAGGTCACAGGTGTAAAAGACGGCCCCGGCGCTTCCTTGATTCAGGTTGACCTGGAGGGCGATGTGGTCTTTCGAGAGCTCGACCTTTGCCTTCTCCTCATCGAGAACGATCTCGTAGTTCTGTCGAAGCACTGGGAGGTCGTTGAATCCGATCTCGACGCGTGCAGGATCGAAATCGATCCCGGCGCGGCCTACTGCGGCGATAATGCGGCCCCAGTTCGCATCTGCACCATGGATGGCGGTCTTGACAAGGTTGGAGTTGGCGATGGTGCCTGCGGCGCGCTCAGCGGCCTCTTCCGACGAAGCACCGAACACATGGATTTCGACAAGCTTCGTTGCGCCCTCGCCGTCCCGCGCAATGAGCTTCGCGAGATGGATCAGGACATATTCGAGCGCGGACGTGAATTGCCTGAACGCATTTGTCCCGGATGTGATCATGCCATTGCCGGCTTTTCCATTGGCCAGGACGGCCATCATATCGTTCGTACTCGTGTCGCCGTCCACGGTGAGTCGATTGAAGGAGACGCGATTCGCTGCGGTGAGGGCTTGCTGCAACGCCGCGGGTTCGATGGCGGCATCGGTAGTGGCGAATCCAAGCATCGTTGCCATGTTTGGGGCGATCATGCCCGAGCCTTTCGCAATGGCGCCGATCGTGACGGGAATCCCGTCGACTGTGAATCGTACCGCAATCTCCTTTGCGAACGTGTCCGTCGTCATGATGGCCTCTGCCGCGTCCGCACTCCCGGTCGTTGTGAGCGATCCGGCAAGATGCGTGATGCCGCCAAGAATCTTGTCGATCGGGAGATACTGACCGATCACGCCGGTCGAGGAAACGAGCACTTCAGAGCGGGGAATGTTGAGCGCGGAAGCTGTGGCGTCGACCATTGCCCACGCGTCCTTCATCCCTCGGTCCCCCGTGCAGGCGTTCGCGTTGCCGCTGTTCACAACAATGGCGCGGCAGGCAGATGAATGCGCGAGTTGTTCCTTGTCGACCAAAACAGGGGCGGCCTGGGTCTTGTTCGTGGTGAACACCGATGCCGCGATGGCCGGAGTAGGCGAATAGATGATCGCGAGGTCTTTCTTTGCTTTGCGGATGCCGGCATACAAGCCCCCGGCGAGGAATCCCGAAGGGGCGGTGACGCCACCGGGCACTTCAGAAATGGTCTTCGAATCGGTCATTGCAGTCCTTCTATTTCGCCAAAGCCAAACATCAGATTCATGTTTTGCACGGCTTGGCCTGCCGCTCCCTTCACGAGATTGTCGATCGTGGACACGATGATGAGTTGATTGTTGCGTTCGTACAATTTCCAGGCGATGTCGATGAAATTGGTGTTTGCGACGTTCTTGATCTCCGGCATCGACGAGAGGAGCCGAATGAAGGGGGCATTTGCGTACGCGCGCTGCATCACCTCCTGGATCTCGGATTCGCTTGTCGGACGGGCGAGCATGGCCGCGGTCGTCGTCAGGATTCCCCGCGTGATCGGAATCAGGTGCGGGATGAACGCAACGGTGGTCTTCGTACCCGTAAGCATGGAAAGCGTTTGCTCGATCTCTGGTGTATGCTGATGAACGCCAACCTTGTATGGGCGGACCGACTCATTCACTTCGGCAAAGGACAGCTCCGTCGAAGCGCTTCGTCCTGCCCCGGAGACACCGGAAAGCGAGTTGACCACGATGCCATGTGGTTTGACGATGCCAGCCTTTAGAAGAGGAATAATCGGCAGGATCACGCTCGTCGGATAGCAGCCTGGATTCGAGACAATGGATGCCGTCCGCAGTTCAGTTGCGTTCCATTCAGGAAATGCATAGACGGCAGATGGGAGCAATTCGACGGCGGTGTGGGGGCGTTTGTAGTACATTTCATAGACCGCAGGATCCTTCAGCCGGAAGTCCCCGCCGAGGTCCACGATTCGGACGCTGTGATTCAACAACGTCGGCACGATATGCATCGCTTCGCCCGAGGGGAGCGCGAGGAATACAAGGTCGGATTCGGCGACCGCTTCGGGAGTGAAGGATTCGAACGTCGCGTTGAGCTGTCCGCGGAGATGGGGGAAAACATCTCCGACGGGCTTGCCGGCGTTGGAGGCGGCGAAGAGCCGACCCAAGCGGACGTGCGGGTGGCGCAGGAGGATCCGGATCAGTTCTCCTCCCGAATACCCCGCCGCACCGACAATGGAGGCCGTTATTGTTGTCGTGTTCATTTATACATAAATATGCATCTTCTTGTATATATATGCAAGTCGATTCTTGAGCCTAAAGACAATCTTCGCTATTTTGCAGTCCGTAATCCCTGCCCGCCTCAATGAGTCTCCCTAGGCAGGCGGGCGCAATCAACAATCAACAATCATCAATCTTAATTGTTTTCCCATGGGTTTCACCTGCGGCATCGTCGGTCTTCCCAACGTCGGCAAATCGACGCTGTTCAACGCCATCACCTCGGCCGGGGCGAACGTGGCGAACTATCCCTTCTGCACCATCGACCCCAACGTCGGCGTCGTTCCGGTTCCGGACGGCCGGCTCGACCGGCTCGCCGCCATCTACAAGCCGCAGAAGGTCGTTCCGACCACGCTTGAATTCCTGGACATCGCCGGGTTGGTCAAGGGAGCGAGTCAGGGGGAAGGACTCGGAAATCAATTCCTTTCGCACATTCGCATGGTCGATGCCATCGCTCACGTGGTCCGCTGCTTCGATGATGAAAACATCGTCCATGTGGACGGCGCCATCGATCCGGCGTACGACATCGAGGTCATTGAGACGGAACTGATCCTTAAGGATCTGGATACCGTCGAGAAAAAACTCGCCGACGCCGAAAAGCGATCGCGCACAGCGGACAAGAAAGCCAAAGCTGAGGCGGAGCTGTATCAGCGCGTGAAGGAACATCTTGGCTCCGGAAGATTGGCGCGATATCTCGTTTGTCATCATGAAGAAGAGAAACTGTGGCTTCGGGATATGCATCTGCTGACCGCGAAGCC
>JBFYQI010000140.1:0-16724 GCA_041302875.1 Ignavibacteria bacterium | reverse complement strand
ACGGAAGTTCCAAGGACGTCAACTCACAGTACTGTCCCGTCTCCGGGAACGCTTGGCGGTACTCGTTGTGAAGATCGAGGATAACGATGTGCGTGTCCGGAAATTTTGCGACTTTCTGGAGGATCGAGGCGACCGTGTATGACTTGCCGGATCCGCTTGACCCCAGAACGGCGAGATGCTTGCTGAAGAAGCGGTTCGGGTCGAGGTAGGCTCGCTCGTTCTCGAACAGGGAGAGCTGGCCGATGGAGAAATTGTATTGCTGAAACGCGGCGAAGGCGGCCTTGATATCCTTGTCTTCCAGCAAGTAGACGATCATATCGGCGGTCGGCAGCAGCGAGACGCCCGTTTCGTAGCGTCCCTTTTTGATCGTGCCGATGAGGGTGACCTTCATATAGTACCGGGTCACACTCTGCGCGCCATCCGATTCGAAGTTCTTGGCGAAATGGGAGACCATGCCGATCACGTAGATCGCGCCGATGGGGATGAGAACGTAGGTCCCGATCTGGCCGATGAAGTATGTCTTGTCGCCGATCTTCTTTGTGAGCGAGGTCAATTCCGGATCGACCATCACGACGACCGAATTGCTGCTGACTTCTTTCACGATACCGAGGCGTTTTTGTTCCCACATATGGCGTTAGTCCCTTCTTGTTGCACCGGTTGGCGGTTCCTCGGCGGTCCCGTTGGGATTGGGAGAGCGTTGGAGATACATGTGATAATCTGCTTCCAGCTCTTCGAGGCTGCTCATCACGTAGTACTGCAGTCCGTCGCCGTACGTGTGCAGGATGACCAGCGCGTTGACGTTGGCATCGCTTTCGGTCGCCGCCAGCAGACGAGCGGACATTCCCTTGTTGACCTTTGTGACCTCGCGATAGAGCTCCAGCAGCGCGTCCAGTGTCGATTCGCTGGGTAATCCTCGTCGCGCCGCGAAAAAGTTGCCGATGAGATGCATCGAGATCTGCCGTACGAACGTCTCCAACCCCGTGGCAAACGGCAGATGAAACCGGACGTTGGGACGAAGGCGGTCCATCACCGGGCACCCGCTGGTCGTCATGATGATGCCCAGCATGGAACTCAATCCCTTCTGCAGCGTGGTCTTCCGTGAATAGGTGCGCGGGGCCGTCTCGACGTGCACCGTGACCTCCTCGAACGACTTCTGCGAACCAAACTCTGCCGCAAGGTCCAACAGATTGATGGCGATCGGGCAATGTTCGACCGAGGTCGCGAGCGGACAGTTGCTGCACTTGTTGAATTCCAGCCGCGTCCACTCGGGATAGGATGGTCGCGCCTCTGTCTTGAGTGCGAGGGTTCGCGGATCAAGGTCCAGGACGAAGGACTTCTCCGTCCCGTCGGGAAATTCGAAGCGGTACGTGAACTGAACCGGTTTCAGGGATTTCGGTTGCTCGCCTGCACTCATAAGGATCCGAGAGATCCCCCTATGCCAACGGCAGGGTGAATTCGACGGCTGTCTGCTTCCCCTGTTCACCTTCGACCCGGAGCGTTCCGCCTTGTGCCTCAAGAATGCGCCGGGAGATCGCCAGGTTGTATGCTCCAAGCGCGATCGAATCATTGACCTTCTTCCATTCCTTCTCGGACGCGTTCAGCACCTGCTGGATCTCGTCCGAAGAGAATGCATGACCGCTGTGTGCGACGCGGCAGCGTGCCTGGTCGGTGCCGCCCGGCGTTTGCTGCTTGGAGACCGACACGGCAATGGTGTCGCCTTTGACCGACGCGCTGATCGCCGTCTCGAAGATGCTGTTGATGACCTGTTCCGTCCGGCTTTCATCGCACTTGACGTTCGCCAATCCCTTCTCCATCGCGCGGTCGAACTTGATCCCGCGTGCGGTGAAGCAGGGCTCGTACCGGTCGCAGATGCGGTTGACCAACGCGGCGAAATCCATGTCGCTCTGCTTGAAGATGACCGTGCCTTCCGCGAGGTCGGCGACCTTGACGCTGTCCTTCAGCACCTCGACGACTCGCTCGTTCAGCGACCGGGCGTATTCCAGCAACCCGACGTCCTGTTTGTGCTTTCCGTCCAATGCGTTCACGGCATGCTGCAGGATGAAATTCACGCTTCGCAGGGACCCGAAGAGATCGAAGAGAACGGTGGATTGCCAGAAGTGGCGGAGTTCCTGGTAGGCCTTTTCAGACGCGCGTGCACGGAGGAAGGACTTCAGACGCGCCACCAATTCCGATGTGTCGATCGGCTTGACGAGATAGTCCTTCGCGCCTTTCTTGAGGCATTCCATCGCCAGGGAAAAGTCGGAAAAACCCGTCAGCATGATGACATCGCAGTCATGGTGCTCTGCGTTGATGAAATCCAGCACCTGGATGCCGTTGACGAACGGCATGTTGATGTCGAGCAGGACAAGATCGAACGACCGTTCTTGGATCTTGTGCATTGCTTCTTCACCGTTCGCCGCGGTGTCAACGATGAAGCCCTGCGTTTCGAGCCGGGCTTTCATACCCAACCGAAGGGTATCCTCGTCATCGACAACCAGAATGGAGCTTTGCATAGCGGACCTTTCTCGTGAAGAATGAATCTACGGTTTGGGCAGAACGGTCGGGAGCGTGAACCGGAACGATGTCAGCTTCCCCGGCTGGCTTTCGGCATGGATCGCGCCGCCATGCGCCTCGACGATCAACTTGCAGATGGCGAGCCCCAGGCCGGTCCCTTTTTCCTTGACGTTCTTGGCCGACGAGACCTGTTTGTACCGTTCGAACAGTGCCGGCAGTTCTTCGGGCTGAATGCCCGGCCCTTCATTGCTGATCGCGATCTCGACCATCGGACCGCTGAACTCGGCTGTTGGTTCAGCGAGATGCGCACCGATCATGATCACGCCGCGTGCAGGTGTGAATTTCAGCGCATTGCTCATCAGGTTTGTGATCACCTGAGACAGCTTCTGGGGATCGGCCACTGCCAACGGCAAACCGTCGTCGATCGAGACGCGCAGGTCGATCTCTTTCTGCCGGAATTGGATGCTCATGTGGCGGATGGTGAACTCGATCATGTCCCGCGCGCTAAGCGGCTCGGGGTGGAGATTGATCTTCCCGGCCTCAAACTTCGACAGGTCGAGCATGTCGTTGATGAGTCCGAGCATCCGGTTCGCCGCATCGTGCGCCGAAGAAATGAGGTCGAGATGATTCTTCTCAAGCGCCTTCCCCTGCGCCGCAGGCTCACGGATGAATTCCAGAATGCTGCGAATGCCCATGATAGGGCTGCGGAGATCGTGCACGAGCATCGCGGTGAAGTCCGCTTTCGTCCGCTCGAGTTCCGCTTCGATCTTCTTGATGCGGATCAGCGTCTTCGTCCGCACCAGCAGCTCTTCCGTGTCGATCGGCTTCGTCAGGTACTCATCAGCGCCGAGCATCAATCCATATTCGATGCTGGATGGATCCTTCTTCTGTGCGGTGAGGAAGATCACCGGGATGGCGGCGGTCTTCGGTGTCGCGCGAAGGATCTTCAGTGTTTCGAAGCCGTCCATCTCGGGCATCTGGATATCGAGCAAGATGACGTCCGGCACGTGTTGTGCCGCGAGTTGGAGACATTCCCTGCCGCTGGTCGCGCGGATCATGCGCACGGGTTTGCGCTTCAGCGCAAACTCAAGCAGGTCGAGATTGTCCTCTGTGTCGTCGACGACGAGGATTGTGGGATCGGTCTGTTGTTCTGGCATTCAGGTTCTCCCCGGTCAAGCGGTTGCAGACCGTGGAATGGTCTTCTTGAGTACGTTGGTGATGGCTTCCCGCGAGAAGTGCCCCTTCTCGATGAACTCCTGAATCTGTGAGCGCAGCGTCTCCCGTTCGTCCCTGGAGAGATCCTTCCCGGAAAGAATGACGACGGGAATGTCGCGCCATTCGGGATTCATTCGCAGACGGCGTACAACTTCGAATCCGTCCATCTCCGGCATCGTCAGGTCGAGGAAGATCAGCGCCGGGATGCTCTCGCTGACCTTCTTGAGCGCTTCCTCGCCGCCGTACGCGACCGTGGTCTGGAATCCTTCCTGCTCCAGGATGACCTGGACGTAATTCGCGAAATCCTCATTGTCGTCCACGATGAGGACGCGCTTGTCTTTTGACTTCAGCGCGTTGGATACGACATCGAGGATCTTCTTCGCTTCCGACGGCTTCGGCATGACGTCGAGTGCGCCGAGGGAGACCGCGAGGGGTTTATTGTCGATGACGGAATGGATGATGACCGGGATATCCGTCGTCTTCGGATTGCTTTTGAGCTCGCGGAGGACCTGCCATCCGTCTTTTTCCGGCATCATGATATCCAGCGTGATGACCGCCGGCTGGATCTCTTCCGCGACGCGGATCCCTTCGTCGCCACTCAACGCGCCGCGGACGGAGAATCCTTCCGGAACAAGGTAGCGCTGAAGCAATTCGATGACCTCCGGTTCGTCGTCGATGCACAAGACCTGGATGCCCTTTGAGCCCACCTGTTCGCGTGGCGCCGTCTTCGGTTGCTCGACAGATGCCGGTGGAGTGACCGTCAGTTTCGGCTTGGGAGCCGCGGGTGCGGGGGCGGCCGGCATCACCGGCGCGGAAACGGGTTTCGGCGTCTCGACCTTCGGCAGCTTTTCCTTCGGGAACACGGGGGGGATCGTCAGTGTGAACGTCGAGCCGTGGCCGTGCGTGCTCTGCAGTGACAGATCGCCGCCGAGGAGTCGGGCATAGCTCCGGGCGATGGGGAGACCGAGACCGGTCCCCTTGTACTTCCGAGAATTGCTTGAGTCGATCTGCTGAAACTCCTCGAAGACCTTATCAAGGTTCTTCTCCTCGATACCGATGCCGCTGTCCTTGACCGCAATGGTGATCATCCCGGTGTCGAGTCTGCGGGCGGTGATCGTGATGTCGCCGTGTTCGGTGAATTTTGCCGCGTTACTCAGGAGGTTCAGAAGGATCTGCTTGACCTTCAAGACATCGGTGTTGAGCAGCGGGATTCCCGGTTCGATGTCATGAATGAGCTTGACCCCCTTGGTGTTCACCATCGGCTCGACCGAGACCATGGCGGTTGAAATGACGTTCGCAACTTCGTCCGCCTCGATGTTGATCGGCGTGCGTCCCGATTCGATCTTGGAGAAGTCGAGGATATCGTTGATGAGCTGAAGAAGGTGCTTGCCGTTCTTCAACACCTTCTCGAGCGCCTTGCGCTGGTCCGGCGTCAACGGATCGCCGTGCTGGCCGAGCAGCACAGACGTGAAGCCGATGATGGAATTCAGCGGCGTTCGAAGCTCGTGCGACATGTTCGAGAGGAAGTCAGACTTGACCCGATACGCCTTCTGAAGCTCCGAGTTCTTGTTGTTCAGCTCCTGGTTCTTGCCTGCAATCTCACGGGAGAGCTTCTTGGTCGCGTCGTTGTTCATCGCGTTCATGATCGCGACGCCGATCTGCGGAACCGAATTATTGATGACCTCCCGCTTCATCTCGTCGAATGCCCTCATCGATCCCAAGACGACCACACCGATAACGTTTTCTTGGAACACGATCGGAGCGGCGATGATATGGGCGGGGACGACAGAGACGAGTCCCGTCTCGACAACAAATCCCCTGCCTTCCGTGACGTTTGAGACATCGAGCGTCTGGTTCAACTGCGCGCACTGACCCGGGATCCCTTGACCCAGAAGGTATTCCTGGACGACCGTCTGGTCTTTCAACGCGTAGCCGCTTGCGAGGTGAAGGACTCCCTTCTCGGCGTCCAGCAAATACAATGCTCCGATGGCGGACTTGGTGTGGGTGCAAAGAATCTCGAGGCTCCGCGATTGGACGTCTTCGAGCGTATCGTACCGGTTCAACGATGTCATCAATTCGGAATAGGCGGTCAACCGGCCGTAGTTATTCTGCAGCATGACGGCCATCCGATTGAAGTCCTCCGCGAGGTCGCCGAATTCGTCCTTGCGGTGGATCTCGATCGTCTCGTAGGAGCCGTCCATGATGTTGCGTGTTCCGCTGCGCAGCATGTCCACCGGTTTGGTGATCGAGCGGGTCAGAACGAATCCCAGCACGATGGAGAAGACGGCAAGAAGCACGTTGATGACGATGACAAAGAACCCGATGTCGCGGGCCTTGCGGAGGCCGGCATCGATGCTGTTGGGGATGGTGTTGCTTTGGTCGCGGTAGATATCCTGAAGCAGCGTATGCGCGCCGGTGAGATAGGCCATGCTATCCTCGATCGCGGCGATGGTGCGAAGTTCCAGCTCAAACTCCTCGCCTCGATGACCCGATTCATACAGCTGCACCTTCTTGTCGCCGACGAACTGCACCCACGAATCGAACAGAAGGCGGATCTGCTCAAGATCCTGCCGGTCGCTGGAGTCCGAAAGCAGGTTCCCCACCGAGGAAAGTTCGCCCGCGAATTCCTGGCCGGCGATGCGGGTGTACAGTTCAAGCGCTTCCGGCTTTCCCGTCAGCATGTAAAGGTCGGCGGATTGGGGCGCGGCAACGAGATAGTCGCGGAGCTGGTTCAGGCTCACAAGCGATTTCACATTCACCGATGATGTCGTGAAGCTGCGTTCGATCTGGGAAAGAATGTTGATCGTGAGGACGGTCATCGCCGTCAGGATCACCAGGAGGATCGCGAAATTGGAGATGACCTTCCAGAACAGCCGGGATTTGAACATGTGTCAGCGCGCGCGATAGTCGGTGGTTAAAAGGGGAGAGGCAGAGTCGTTCTCACTCTCCGACGTACTTCTGGATCAGCGAAAGGAGTTCTTCCGGGTCCATCGGCTTCGTGTAATGCTCGATGCAGCCGATATCCCGCGTGCGCATCTTGTCCTCCGGGCGGGCCAGCGCCGTGAACGCAATGATCGGGATGTGGTGCAATTCCGGGTCCGCCTTGATGATGCTGACCGCCGTGTAGCCGTCCATGACGGGCATCTGCATATCCATCAGGATGAGGTCGGGCTTCTGGGCGCGTGCGAGCTCGACGGCGATCTGTCCATTCTCCGCCGTATGCATGGTCACGTCCAACCCGCTGCGCGCGATCACAAATTCCACCAGATCGCGATTGTCCTCGTCATCCTCGGCCAACAAAATGGTTTTGCTCATACATAGGATCCTTGACTACAGCGTCGAGATGTAATGCCGCAACTGGTTGAGCTTGTCGTTCATCGCGGCGTTCAATTCGTCGTAATCGACGGGTTTGTTCACCACTGCCTCGTTGGGGCGGAGATCCGTTGTCGGGATCTGCGCACCGTCGCTCGTGTCGGAGAGCAGCAGAAATGGAATGAAATTGAATTTCGGATTTGCGCGGATGATATGCAGGAACTTCACCCCGGAAAGGCTCCCTTCGCCGAACAACGCGTCGCAGATGATGACGTTCGGGCTCAATTTGTCCACCTTCTCGAGCGCACTCTCCGGGTTGAGGGCGAGCACGACGGCGAATCCGGAACTCTTGAATCGATGGACGAGGTCCGCGCGGATCTTCTCGTCCGATGCGACGAAGAGCATCGTTCCCCGGAACTGATCGGACACGAGGTCCATCAGAAATTGGGACTCGTATTCCAGATATTCGTTCAGCGAGATCTGATACACCTTGCGCAGCCACTCCAGCGTTGAGGACGAACTCTTCAGGTTCTTCCGTTTGGCGATGACCTCTTTGACCGCACGGCCATACATCATCAGTTTCACTTCGCGCGTGATCGACGCCTCGACGTCTGCAGAGATGCCCAGCGATTGCGCCATCCGGGCGATCTCATCGACGTCCTTCGCCTTCGGTGCCCCGAACTGCCACGCCTTTTCCAACGCTGAGCGGTATTGCCGGACCGTCGATTCCAATTGCTGCTTCAGTACCTCTTCACGCGCCTTCCGTTCATGCTGCAACGCGGAGGTCAATTCCTGAAGTTGCCGTCGCATCTCGGCGATCTGATCGTTCAATCCCGAGTCGGCGGCAGGAGCCGGCCGCGGCGGCGTCTCTTCCGGCGGCATGTACGTGATGGACTGCGTGCGCCGAACGACATCACTTTCGCGCGACAGAGATTGACGCGGAATGATCGGCTCCGGGATCGCGGGTTCGGGTGTCAGGTCTTCCATACGCGGCGGCGGCGGAAGAATGATTGATGGTGCCGGTCGAGGTGCAGATCTCTGGAGCGGCGGTTGTTGCGGCTCTGTCAGCGTCACTGTATGAATAGGCTCCGGCGGCGGTACCGGTTTTGGCGGCGGCGTCGGTTTCGGCGGAGGAGCGCTGGGAATATCCTCATGCACGGGCTCCGGCTTCTGTGTTGGAACTGCGATCGGAGACGGAGCTGGAGGAGGCGGCATGACCGGTGGAGCGGTCGGAGCCGCTTGCGGCTTCGGCGGTGCAGGTGGAGGAGGCGGTGGTGGAGGTGCTGGTTTCTGCTTCTGCTGCACCTCAAAATGCCGAATGCGTTCTTCGAATGCAGGAATGTACGGATTCCCCGGATCGGCGGCGCGCGCTTTTTCGATCTGATCCCGCGCCTTTTCGAACTGGCCGGCTTTGACGTACTTGTCGGCTGCCAACAAGTACTCCTTTGCCATCGCCTTATCTCGCAGGGTGTCCGCCACGTCTACCGTTGATGTTCGAATTTTATGAATAATGTTGAGGAAAGCCGCGGCCGATTGGGGCGCGAACAGATGGGGAAGAGGCGCGATGCATCACTTCCGGCGACGACCGAAACCGACTGAACCGCAACAATTTATGACAACAGGGTGACTAAAGCAAGAAGCCAGAACCGGCGTGTGACGACGAACCACAGGACCGAAAACGGGATGACGAGAGACTCTCTCGGGAGGAGGCGGGCAGTAAGAGCTGAGGGCGGCTCAGCAGCAGAAACTACTGGAAATCACCTGTGTATGTGTAGTTCGTCAGTTTTCCCCGGTCGTTCAGGATCACCGTGATCGTGTTGGCGGGGTGAGATGCGGAGATTCCGACAAACGTGACGTCGGTCTTCGTGGCAGCGCTGACAGAGTACGAGCCGTTCGCCGTCGAAAGAAGCTTTGTGGGAATCGTGAAACCGACAAATGAGCGACTGCCGCCGCCCATCGTCACCGGCCGAAGATAATAGCGCTTCGCGTAAATCGAAATATTGAGAATGTCATGCCGCATCGCTTCCTTGTTCTGTTCAACCTCCTCGGCGCCGAATAGTCCCAGCGCAGCGGCGATCGCGATGCCGACGATCAAGATCCCCAATACCACGAGCAGAAGCTGTTGCTGACCCATGATATGCTCCCATCAGGTACATTCGAATGGGAATCGCTTCGACTTCTCGCGCAACAGTCATTCGATCATCTCCACGAGCCAGAGAGAAGCGCATCGCAGATTCCCTCCCCGTCTGAATCTATTCCTTTCTTCCTGCATTCGCAAGCGGTTACTATGACGTAGCTCACATCCAGCTGGAACCGTCGGCGGTATTCACCGCAGGCGCGGATTCTTGACTCTCAGAAGGAGAAGAGGTAGATTCAGATGCTTGGGGAAGGGCGTAAGTAACTTTGCACATCATTGCAGGGCGACATGCATGGCCTCCTCCGGGGGAAATGAGTATCGGATACTGATCAAAGACCGGTCCGGACGACCAGTTCAGCGGCATATCATTGCCGGATCAATGCGGGAGGCACGGAAGCGTGCCAAGGCCTTCCTGGTCTTTCATGATGGCAAGATTCAATCGATCCGCCAGAAGCGCCGCTATGTGTACCGGGTAAAACGGGGTGGGAAGGTCATTGAGGGCTCGCAATCGGCCTATTCCCGGAGCGAGGTGGTCTCGGCGCTTCAACGCCTCGGCTTCGAGGTCAAATCGGTCCATCGGAATTATGCGTTCCTTCAGGGTGCGCCCGCCACGGAGATCGTCAGTTTCGTATCACAAAGCGCGAAACTGCTTGAGCAGAAGCTCCCGTTCCATGAGGTGCTCTATCTCATGGCGAACAACACCCGGGAGAAGAACCTTCGCGCCGCGCTCCGGGAGATCATCAACGATCTTCGGAACGGGACCGATTCGCGCGAGGCATTCCTCCGGCAGTCCCCGGTCATCGGATATCATACCGCACTGATGCTTGGTATTGCGACCAAGAGCGGTGATATGCGGTCCATCTTTGAAAGCGTTGCACGCTTGGTCGAACGACAGGCCGACTTCAAGAAGGGACTCATGAGTTCTCTCATGCTCCCGGCTATTACGGCATTGACGTTGGTCATCGCGATCGGGTTCTATGTCCTGTATCTTCTCCCGAAGATGATGGATCTCCTCGGACCGATGATCGAGGAGGTTCCCCCGCTGACTGCGTGGACGCTCGAGATGAGCGCGGTGCTGTCTGACAACCTGTATCTGATTACGGGACTGCTGTTGGGGGCATGTGTCGCGTTCTACTTCTGGGTCAGCTCTGCAGAAGGCCGCGCACAATATCATCGATTCATCATCCACGTTCCCTACTTCGGCCGCATCCTGCGGAACACGAGCGTGGAGATCTTTTGCCGGGTGCTCGGGATCATGTATACATCGTCCGGCGAGAACATCGACGTGATCCAGATCGCGGCCGACGCCAGCGGAAATCGGTATTTTTCTAAGCAAGTGCGATCCGTCGCGGTGCCGATGATGCTCAAATACGGCAGCGAACTCGGCCGCGCGTTGGAGGCGACGAAGTTCTTCCCCGAGATGGTGGTGTCGCGGTTCAAGACCGGCGCCGAGACGGGAAGCGTGAAGGCAACGGCCGTGCAACTCGCCGACTACTATCAGATGGAGAATGGCTACGCCATGAAGAACCTGACAAATGTGATCGAGATGATCGTCACCATCCTGATCACGCTGTCGCTGGTCTTCCTGACGTATCTCTCGTCGGAGACGGCTTCGATTCGTATTCAGGGACTCTAGCGACCATTCAGGTACATCGGGGGAACGATGCAGCAGAATGCGATGATCGGCGGAAAAGAATTCACCACAAGCGCGAAGAAACGCGATCTGTCGGACGTCCTGCTGGAGAAAGGCATCATCTCTCCGGAGGTCCTGCTTGAGGCGGTCCAGGTTCTCAGCAACGATGAGAACCAGAAGAACCGCCGCAACCTGCCGTGGGTCCTCGTCAATGTGTTCAAGGTTGACCGGGACCTTTTGTATCGCGAGGTCGCAAACTTCTATGCGTTCAAGATCATCGATGTCTCCGGGGGCAAGCTCACGGATGACGTGCTCGCGTTCATCCGCAAGGAATTCAACACCCTTCCGGACTCCCTGAAAGACCTTGCGATCGAGCATCACACCCTGCCGTTCATGATGGACCCGCAGCGTCCGGACCGGC
Source organism: Ignavibacteria bacterium (assembly GCA_041302875.1). Lineage (GTDB taxonomy): Bacteria > Bacteroidota > Ignavibacteria > UBA10030 > UBA10030 > JAKAJH01. Next base: position 5,492 of record JBFYQI010000140.1, on the reverse strand, counting down.
TCCAGGTCGTGACCTCGGATCCGACCTCCCGATTCGCGGTGACGGTCGCACGCGGATTCCAATACGGCAAATTCGAGATCTGCTACGTCCCGCTCTCGCAGTGGGAAGACTTGTGGCGTCGGGTTGCGCTGGACCGCGCGATGTACGACGACCGAAAGAAAGACGATGCGGAGATCCGCTACGAGCAGGAATCGAGCGATGAGGCCTCTGAATACGAACAGGCCCTCGAAGATGAAATCAGTCGGAGTGGTCTTGTCAACCTTGTCGAGAAGATCCTTGCGGACGGCGTCCGCGTGGGAGCAAGCGATATCCACATCTTTCCGAAAGGGGAGAAGGTCACGGAGTTCCACTTCCGGGTTGACGGCCGATTGACGCTCTGGTACACGCATCGCGACACGCGCGCGGAGGCGGTCTCGGCTGTCGTGAAGGATCGGGCGAAGAATCTGGACCGGTTCGAGCGCAACATGGCGCAGGACGGATTCGCTCAGATGACGATCGACAACAAGACGATCCGGTTCCGCGTTTCGGTCATTCCCATGGTGGGGAAGGAGCTAAAAAGCCGATACGAATCGATCGTCATTCGTATCCTTCATGAACCCAATCTGAGTATACGGGTTGAAGACCTCGGATTCGGGCCGTACGAGGAATCGGTCATCCGCAAGGCGGTCGCGAAGCCGCACGGGATCATCATTGTGACAGGCCCGACCGGAAGCGGAAAGAGCACGACGCTTGTCGGCGCGCTGCGGGCGGTCATGGACCCGGCGGTGAATATCCTGACGGTCGAAGATCCCGTTGAATATTTCATCGACGGGGCGCGGCAGGTGAAGCTTAACCCGAAGCTGGATTTCGAAGGAGCGCTCCGCGCCATCCTGCGTCACGATCCGGATATCGTCATGGTTGGCGAGATGCGCGACAAGATCACGGCGGACATCGCCATCAAGCTTGCGAACACGGGACACTTGACCCTATCCACGCTTCACACGAACGATGCGCCGAGCGCCATCTCGCGTCTCTACAAGATGGGGATCGAACCGTTCCTGATCGGGTACGCGATCAACATCATTCTCGCGCAACGCCTGTTGCGCAAGCTCTGCATCCGCTGCAAGCGACCGGTCATGAATCCAGACAAGGACGAGCTGAGACTCCTCGGGTTCACGGACCAGGATATGGTCGAGGCGAAGATCTATGAGCCTGTGGGATGTCCCGAGTGTTTGCAGGGCTACAAGGGGCGAACGGCGATCCATGAGGCCCTCTATTTCCACAAGAATATCCGGCAATTGATCCTGCAATCCGATACCTTTGTTGATGAAGAGAAGCTCCGCGAGATCGCTTCCAAGAACGGTATGCGGACCTTGCGACATTCAGGGATCGAACTCATCAAAAAGGGGATCACCTCGGTGAATGAGGTGGCCACGATCACGATGGAAGAAGACTGATGAGCCTCGGGCAATCCATGCTTACCGCGGCGGCGTTGATCATCATCACGATGGTTGTTATCAGCGCGAACCGGCTCATTCTGGAGAGTCAGCAGGATGAGTTCGCCGGAGAAGCCTACAATCTTGCCTCGGAGATCGCGAACGCATTATTGATGGAAGCGTCGCGGAAGCAGTTCGACGCGTATTATGATCCCTACTACAAGCCAATGCTTTGGGAGCTTACACCGTACAATGGGCTTGGACCGAATTCCACGGAGCAATCAGCCGTCCCGCTTCCCGACCAGTATCCGTTCAAATCCATCTCAGGGTACAGCGACTTTGACGACTACCACCGGTATCGACGCATCGTCGATACGCCCACGCTTACGGGATTCGTCGTGTATGATACGGTGTATTATGTCAGTCCTAACGATCTCGACACCAAGCTGAACAACCAAAGCTATCTCAAGAAGATGATCGTGACGGTAACCCATCCGCTCTATCTTCCCAAACCGGTCCAATTCAGCACGATCATGACCTACTGATGGTCGCATTCCTCGATCTTATCGGCTCGGCGGTTATTCGCGGGGGGATCGTTCTCATCCTCCTGAGGTTGACACTTTCGATGCAGGAAGTGCTGTATGAGCGGACGGAAAAGGCGGCAATGGAGCGGAACCTATCGGCCATAACGGAGGTTCTCTCCTATGACCTGAGGCATGTCGGCCTCAATGCTTCGAGCGGCCCTTTCTCCACCGCGGATACGAGCTACATCCGGTTCTATATCGATCTCGACAACAATGGCACAGCCGAACAACTGGAATACGACCTCGACTACATTTCGGGAACATCGAATCCCAATCTGTACGCGCTTCGCAGAAATGTTCTCGGTCCGGGTCAGAATTGGTACATGGCCAAGAATGTGACGCAGTTTCGGTTGCGGTACTACGATAGTCTCGGCGTCGAAACGACGAACTTATCCCGAATTCGCTCTGTTTTCGTGGTATTGCGCATGCGCTCGGACAAATTCTTCAACGGACGATTTCCTTCGGCGGGATGGCAGAGTCACATCTTTCCCCAGAATCTCTGAACCTGTGACTGAAGTCACAGCGTTTCTCCCGCGTTAGTTTATATTAAGGTCGAACAACGGACAGCGAATAGTCGATCGAATGGGTTCCTCAAAAATCATATTGGTGAGCGGTCTTTGTGTGATGCTGGGATTCTACGCCTACGTCATACAGAAAGCCAGCCAATCCATCGTCTCGGCAGGAACCGACCGACGGACGACGACCCAGGCGCGACTGCTGAGCAACGCGGCTCTTAACACCGTCAACTACTACTTCTCGACCCCCGGTGGACAAACCAGTTACAACAAGAGCAACGTTTCGATGTCCGGCGGCAAAATGTCCTGGTCGACCGACACGACGTACATGACCTCGATGGGCATAGTCACCGTCACGGCAACCGGCGTGTATGGCCTCGATACGGTCAAGCAATATGCCCGGCTCAGGCTGACGTCCTCGGGTGGTACTTGGGGAAGCAAGAAGCGCTGGTTCACATGGGGAGTCGACAGGATCTTTGCCGACAAACCGAAGTTCCATGAGGAGGAACTGAGAGTCGACACCCGGTTCTAACGTTCTTCCATTTGTTCACGGCGAACGCCGCCCTGCTTCGTTTCCGGTGCAAGGCGGCGTTTTTGTTTTCAGCAACTATTGATCGGGTGGTGACTTCAGCTACGCCATCGTATGGAAGGCCGAAAGAACGTCGTCATCTTCTTCAAGCAGATCAAGGACGGCCTGGACTTCTTTGGCGTGTTCTTCGGGGAGTTCTTTTGTCGTGGTGGGGATGTACTGCAATTCTGAGCTTGTGACCTCGATACCCTTCTCTTCCAACGCCTTCTGCATCCGCCCATAGTCCACGAACGATGTATAGAGATGCAGTTCGTTCTCGTCTCCCGTCAGGTCGTCGAGACCATGGTCGATCATTTCGAGCTCGAATTCATCGATGTCCTTCACAGCGGTGAGCGGGACCCGAAACATCCCCTTCCGTTCGAACATGAATGTGATGGCACCGCTAGCCGCGAGCGATCCGCCGTGCTTCGTGAAGATGTGCCGGATGCTTGCCACTGTTCGGGTCGGGTTGTCCGTTGCGCATTCCACGACAACCGCGATGCCGTGCGGCGCATACCCCTCATACACCACTTCCTGATAGCCCGTCGTATCCTTCTGTGACGCCCGTTTGATGGCCGCCTCGACGCGGTCCTTTGGCATGTTGACGCTCTTCGCATTCTGGATTGCGATGCGGAGGCGTGCATTGCCTTTGGGATCGGGACCGCCCGCCTTCACGGCGATGTCGATCTCACGGCCAACCCGGTTGAACGCCTTTGCCATCCGCGCGAATCGCGCGAACATCTTGTATTTCCGTTTTTCGAATATGCGGCCCATGGGAGGAGGGGGTCAGTGGTCAGTGGTCAGTGGTCAGTGAAAGAAAATATACGGAAAGGTGTGGAGAGATGACAGCATTCAACGGGGTTGTGCGCTGAGCAGCGCATTCAGGAATACCTGCGTGCATCGTTCTTCGCCGAATTCAGCGAGGGCGCGGTCGCGGGCTGCGGTCGCAAGGCGGGCGCGCATCTGAGCGCTGTCGAGCAGCCGTGTGATCGCGCGCGCAAGGTGACCGGGGCTCTTGGGGAGAACGAGCAATGCTTCCTTGTCGTGCCGGGCGAGTTCGGGAACGCCGCCGGCGTCCGTCGCGATGATCGGCCGTGCCATGGCCATCGCTTCGATGAGAATGAGGCCGTACGTTTCGGAATGGGATGGCATCACGAAGACGTCGAACGCGGAGAGCAATTGTGCGACGTCATTCGTTTGGGGAAGGAACTGGACGACGTCAGATATACCGAGTGTCTCGACGAGCGAGCGCAGAGTGGAGGCGTATCCAGGTTCGTCGCGCGTCTCCTCGCCGGCGATGACGTAGCAGGCTTTGGGGTGCGTCCGGCGTACAACGGGGATGGACCGGAGAAGGTCCTCCTGCCCCTTCTGAGGATCGAGCCGTCCGATCATTCCCACGATGGGCGCGTGTGGCGGAAGGCTGAACCGTTGTCGTGCGGTCTCCGGATTGATCCGCAGCGGGTCGAAGGCTGCAAGGTCGCAACCGAGCGGAATCACATGGATGCGATCGGCCGGCATGGTCGTGCATCGCAAGACATCGGTGCGCATTCGCTCCGTGAGCGTCAACCAGAGCGCGAGATGCGAGTGCATCCAGCGGTGGAGCAGATCGCGCTTGTTGACCGCGGATTGCATTTGCTGGTAGAATGTCCAGAGGACGTTCGGCAAGGCGCGGTGGGAGAGCGCCGCCAGAGAGATATCCTGAGAGCGAAGCAAGACCGCATGCGTTGCGTTGACCGATCGCAGGATCGTGTTCAGTCGCTTGACCGCGAAGAGGTCGCCATATTTAGTGCGCGGGGCGAAATCATGCACGGCAACGTTCTGTGTCCTGGCATGTTCGGCGATGGGAGAAGCAATCGGTGCGGCTACTGCAACCCGTATGCCGGCAAGGGCCAGTGCCGATGCCAACCGGACGGTCGTCATCTCAAGTCCACCGTTGGATCGTGATGGACAGACGAAGAGGAAGGTCGTGGGCGAGGGGCCGCTGGAGATCGTCGGATCGGCTGGAGGCATTTGCAGAATGATACGGAACATCAACCGGATTGCAAAATGGTTCGTGCGCGTGTGCTTGGCTATTAGGGGACTAGCGCCTGCTTTCTGCCAATATGCGAAAGGCCTGAATTGTCACAGCCGAATTCCGGCTTCTTCCTCAGTATCGTCGTGCTTCCCTCCGGGTTCCCCGCAGACTGAACTACGCTGTCCGCGAGGGAATCTTCCTCTGCGGTGCGGTGTTCAACAATAGTCCATTCGCGTTCCCTCACAACCCTCAGGAGGATATCAAGATGAGAACGGTCATTGTTCTTGCCGTCGCTTTAGTGCTGTTCGGTGCAGAACCTCTGCTTGCACAAGCTCCACTCCGTGTTCCCCGGCTGAGTCAGGCTGCAAAGGTCTCGCAGACCGTGGGTTTGAGCGA
>JBFYQI010000117.1:0-3042 GCA_041302875.1 Ignavibacteria bacterium | reverse complement strand
TGATGCTGCTGGTCGATCTCCGGAATGCCGGTGGCGTATGCCTGCTTCCAGCCGAGTCGCATCAGTCCCTGGGCTCGCGAATGAAGTGGGGCATGTGGTCCGGAATGACGAGACTCAGTTCCACCAGGCCGGCAAATGCTCCGTCTTGGTACCAAGGGGATTGGTAGATGAGCTTGCGGATTCCCTTCTTCTCGATGGTGTAGATGTTCGCAGCGCCGGTCCGGAGCAGCTCGCGCGTCTTCGTTCTCGCCGGTTCGGGATGACAATCGAGCACGTTCGTCCCGATGAGCGCAGCGCCCCCTTCCTCGGCAAATGCCGCGAGGGCACGGTCGTTCATTTCGATGATGATGCCTTCCCGGTCGCAGACGACAATGGAACCGGGAAATTCTTTTGGCCAGTGAGAGAGGTTCATTCCGGATGAAGGTTAAAGATCGATGAGGTCCCCGGCGAGATCGTCCTCGTGCGAGATGCGTTCCCGGAAGATCGCCTGAACGCGCGGTTGGATGATCCAGATACCGAAGGGAAAGAAGAACAACAGGAGAAACGTGCCGCCATAGATGCTGAACGGGACCGCTTGGCGGAGTTCAACGCTCACAAGCGCACGTGCGACGAACGCGACAATGGACAATGCCGAGTAGATGGCGTACAAGTGCAGAGGAAGAAGGAACAGGGCGTCTTCAACGTCGAAGGGAAACTGGCTCGGCGTCAGGACCGCCACTGCAAAGAATAAGAGCACAAGGCTGTAGGTGAGGAAATAGATGAGGTTGAAGATGAACCAGCCCGTGCGAAGGGTTGTCCCTTCCGGCTTGATGCGAGCGAGGCTGGTGCCGATCACGTAGAACCATCCGGCAAGGAGGACCTCGGAAAAATAGTTGGCGAAGATCCCGACCAGATGCGAAACCCGCTCCAGCTCTGCCCATGCCGTGATCAGGACGCCCAGGAACATCGAGCCAACGATGACGAGAAAGACCTGCCAGCTTTCTGCCAGCACGACCCAATCGTACTTGAGAGGTTCGAGAGCGGTTTGTTGATCCTGGTATTCCAACGCTAGGCCGTTTGGGTCTGTGCGTCCCCGTTCACCCTCAGCAATTAAGTGAAAAGTTGGACCGAACACAACCGGACCATCCGCCACCGTTACCAGCCCAGTCGGAGTTGCGCGAAATAGGAAGTCGCTGCCGTGAATCGGTCAAAAGCGACGGCGCCGTCGATCTCCACGACCTTGAACAAGTCAAGTCCGATCCCATATGTCATGTGATCCTGCGCGAAGCCGAGCCGTGCGGCGACATCGAGGAGGCCGGGAATGGGTTTGAACCGATACTCCGTTCCCAGCCGGATCCGCTGAAGCGTTGTCTCGTACAAGGAACTCTGCGCGGCGATGTCATTCCATTCCAATGCAGCATCCCAGTTTGAGGCCAGCTGATGGGAGACACCCGCCGACAGGATCAGCGGCGCCTTGAGTTCGAAAGGGATCTGCACTTCAAGCGGTAGTCGGATGAGGGCGAGTCCCGTATCGGCGCCCACCGTTTTGATCGGACCGTCCGGATAGAAATCGCGTGCGTAGATCGGGAAGCTCTCGACGATGCGCACCTTCATATCAGAGAGAATCGTTTTGACCGGCAGGATGTTCTCCGCGGTCGCAGCGATCCGCGTCCGAGCGGAAGGAAGCGTGTAGATGATTCCCGCATCGAACGTAAATCCCGTGACCGACGCTTCGAAGTTCGTGCGAGTCTCAGAGATGAGATCTTCCAGGCTCGTCGCCGGAATCCGGCTCGTGGAGAATCGGCGATTGATGATCTTGAGATTGACGCCGGCATCGATGTTGTTCGAAAGCCGCATGCCGTATCCAGCGGTCCCGACGATGTCAAGATAGGAGAGGGCGTAGACGGAGGGAAGCGCGTCGAGTGCGACTTCGCCATCTTCGTCAAAGAGCCCGTCGATGGCCAGGAACAACGATTGAATTGATGCCGCCACCGCGTTGACATCGGTGAGGTCCTCGGGGATCTTGAACCCGTTCAGTGCTTCAAGCGCACGCCCCGACGAAACCTGAAATCCCGACTGAGCGGTCGCCGAAAGGGAAAAGCCGAAATGTCCGACCTGTGCCTGGAATGCCGGGAGGACATGGACCCCGTGCGTCATGGGATTCTCCTCCCCTCCCGAAACATCGGTGACCATGTCGGTGATGAACTGGAGTCCGTTGTTCATCCGTCGAATGGCGGCGAGTGCCTGTTCCGGCGTGACCGCATTGTCAAAATCGACGATGCCGGCGCGAATCTCCTTGAGGAATATGCCTTGTTGAAATTGGACAACGTTGTCTTCGATGAAACCGGTGGCGCTGAGCGTCTGACCGGGGATCCCGACCTTGACGTTCAACAGGTCTAATGTCGTCTTGCTTGTCGCGAGAAACGCGGGATTGGCGAGCATTGATGGGCCGCGCCGGTTCAAACCGATCTGCGTGCGTCCCATCCCGATCGCCTTGACGTCCTCACGCGCAATGGAGAGGGAAAGGGGAGTGACGTTTCCGCGGTAGATTTCCGCAGGTAGAACGATGGTTGTATCGATGAAGTAGGTCTGGGATGAAACATCGGCAGGAAAAAGAATACCAAGTGCAAAGAGCGCCAAGAGTGCGCTTCCGAACGATTTCATATGCAGGCTGTGCCTCCGTAGATGAACGAGTTCTCTGGTGATTGAACACCGTAAAAGGGAAAACTGTTCCGGGAGGATGCTTCGGATTCCTGATAAGAAGTGCTGCGGATCAAGTGAAACGGTACATGATTTGCCATCGTTGGAAATGCAGCGGTTCGCGACGCACGAAGCGGCAAAGATTCTTCGCGTATTGGTGGTACCACAGTTCGCGTCCATAATAGGACCATCCTCGGCTCGCGAAGATCCGGTAATCATGTGGTCCGAGAGATCGAAAAGAGGTCTTGTCGTATCGGTTGACGTGCTCGTCGATCATAGGATGCTCTTTGTACGGAACCGCAATGCAGAGCATCTTGCTCTTCGCCCGAAGATGGGTCGCAACATCCAGATGGTCGGTGAGAT
>JBFYQI010000115.1:0-3809 GCA_041302875.1 Ignavibacteria bacterium | reverse complement strand
TGATGTCCGGGAATGACCAGCTCAACGAGTCGAAGCTCACGGCTGCGCTCGGTGCCGGCGAGATCGCTCCCATGCCGGCTGAGGCGCTGCTCGCGCTGACCGGAGCAGACGGCGGATCGATCGGGCCGGTCAAGTTGAACGGATTCCGCATCATTGCGGACAATCGCCTGAAGGGGGCGAACGGACTGATCAGCGGAGCGAACAAGAACGACTTCCACCTCGCGAACATCGATCTCGAGCGTGATGCAACGATCGACGGATACTATGATCTGCGTGCGGTCGAAGAGGGTGAAGCGTGTCCGAAGTGCGGGGCACCGCTCAGCGTTTCGCATGCGATCGAATTAGGTCACATCTTCAAACTTGGAACGAAGTACTCTGAGGCACTGAACATCCGATTCCTGGATGAAAGCGGTCAGTCCAAGCCCGTCATCATGGGGAGTTACGGGATCGGTGTGGAGCGCATCATGGCATGCTACATCGAGCAGAATCACGACAAGGACGGGATCGTCTGGAACACCGCATTGGCGCCGTATGCCGTGCATCTGATCGCCGTGAACACGAATAATAAGGAGGTCGTGGAACACGCGGAGCGACTCTACACGACCCTTACCAACGCGGGGATCGGCATTCTTTTCGACGACCGCGGGAACATCAGTCCGGGATTCAAGTTCAAAGACGCGGATCTGCTCGGGATGCCGTATCATGTCATCGTTGGAGAAAAGGGATTGAAGAACGGACAAGTGGAGATCAAGATTCGACGAAGCGGTGCCCGCTCGATGGTTGCCGTGAACGATGCGGCGGAAGAAGTTCAGAAGCTCGTGCAAAGCAACGCCTAATGCCTGCAATGACTCATCCGTTGATCATCGCCGGTGAGGAACGGGCCGGAGGTTCAGGTCGGTATCAGGTTCGAAATCCCTGGGATGATCGCGAAGTTGGAACCGTCGAGCTCGCTGATGCGAAGACCGCGGAGCAAGCGGTTCTGGCTGCTCAGGAGGGATTCCGGTTCAGCCGGAATTTATCGGCATACGAGCGTGCGGACGCGCTGGAAGCTGTTGCGGATGGATTGCAGTCGGAACGGGAGAGCCTTGCACAGCTGATCACAGCGGAGACCGGCAAACCGATCCAATTCTCCCGCATCGAGGTCGACCGCGCGGTTTTCACCTTTGAGGTCGCTGCTGAAGAGGCCAAGCGCATCGGAGGGGAGGTCGTACCGCTTGATCTGGCATCCGCATCAGCGGGACGTTTCGGCATCACGCGTCGTTTCCCGCTCGGCATCATCCTCTGCATTTCCCCGTTCAATTTCCCTCTGAATCTCGTTGCGCATAAGGTCGCCCCGGCGATGGCGGCGGGGAACGCGTTCATTCTCAAGCCGGCTCCGCAGGCACCGTTGACCGCATTGAGGCTGGGAACGATCATCGCCCAGTCTGGATATCCGCGAAGCGCCGTCAATGTGCTCGCCGCGCCGAACGAGGTCGCCAGCCATCTGGTGGCAGATGAACGGATCGCGATGCTCAGTTTCACCGGGAGCGCGCAGGTCGGTTGGCATCTGAAGTCCATCGCGGGTCGCAAGAAGATCCTTCTGGAACTCGGCGGGAACGCGGGCGTCATCGTTGATCGCGACGTGCCGGTTGCGGAGACGGCACGTAAGAATGCGTTCGGCGCGTTCGTCAGCGCGGGACAGGTCTGCATCAAAGTGCAGCGGATCTACATACACGAAGCCATCTTCGGGGAATATTTGCGTGAGTTCGTTTCCGCAGCGACCGAGATGAAATGCGGCGATCCATCCGATGCGAACACCGTGGTCGGTCCATTGATCGATGAAGGCGCGGCCACGCGTGTGCTGGAGTGGATCAGCGAAGCCGCCGCTGGGGGAGCGACGGTCCATTGTGGCGGACGGAGGGAAGGGAAGATCATCCACCCGACCGCACTCACGAATGCACCCGGAGCCTGCAGAGCCGTGACAGACGAGATCTTCGGTCCTGTCGTGACCCTCCACCCGTTTCGAGAATTTGCCGACGCGATCGCCGGTGTGAACAGTTCCCGGTACGGATTGCAGGCGGGGGTCTTCAGCAACAATTTCAAGCATATCCTCGCTTCGTTCAACGAAATTGAAGTCGGTGCCATTGTGATCAACGACAACCCGACGTATCGGATCGATCACATGCCGTACGGGGGCGTGAAGCAATCGGGTTTCGGTCGCGAAGGGATCCGATACGCAGTCGAGGCGATGACCGAGCCGAAGCTCATGGTGATATCTCCATGAGTTTCATTCATCTCCATAACCATACCCATTACAGCTTGCTGGACGGAGCGGCGACGGTGCAATCCCTCGTGAACGCCGCGGTGGAGAACCACATGCCGGCGGTCGCAATGACCGATCACGGCGTGCTGTTCGGGGCAATCGAATTCTACAAGCGCGCGACCAAGGCCGGCATCAAACCGATCATCGGCTGCGAGGCGTATATTCTCACGAAGGGGACACGCTTCGAACGGGGGAGCGGACCAGAACGCAGCGCGCGGGGTCAGAAGCGGGACTATCATCACATCCTGCTTCTCGCGAAAGACCTTGTCGGATACCGGAACCTCATCAAGCTGATCACCCTCGCGCACACGGAAGGATACTACTATAAGCCACGGCTCGATGTCGAGCTGCTTTCGCAATACCGGGAAGGTTTGGTGGCGACATCCGCATGCCGTGGCGGCGTCGTCAGCGCGCACATCGTGATGGGCGACTATGAGGAGGCACGTCGTTCCGCCGGCGTCTATAAGGATATCTTCGGCGACGATTTCTACATCGAGATCCAAAATCACTTCCTCGAGGACGAAAAGGTCATCCTCACGCAGGCCCCGCAGATCGCGCGCGAACTCGGTCTCAAGCTCGTTGGAACGAACGATTGTCACTACATCAAGCGCGAGCACGCGTTACCACACAACATCATGCTCTGCATTCCGGATGCGTCGAGCACGAATGTGCCGGACTACCGTGAACTGCGATATGGGACCGATCAGCTCTATTTCAAATCGGCGCAGGAAATGCAGGAAGCGCTGAAGGACTGGCCGGAAGCGGTGCAGTCCACGCTTGAGATCGCAGAGAAATGCAACGTCACGTTCGAGCTGAAGCAGAATCACATGCCGAAGTTTCCGATCCCTCCGGAATCGAAGGCGAGGGACGATCAGGAGTACTTTGAATTCCTGGCGATGGAGGGGATCAAGCGCCGGTATCCTGCCATCACGGAAGAGATCACGAAGCGGCTTGACCTTGAGCTCTCCGTCATCAAGAAGATGGAGTATGCGAGCTACTTTCTCATCGTGCAGGATTTCATCAACGCCGCACGCGCCATGGGTGTGCGCGTGGGACCCGGTCGCGGCAGCGCCGCGGGGAGCATCGTTTCCTACGCGCTGGGCATCACGAATGTCGATCCGCTGAAGTATGACCTGCTCTTTGAGCGCTTTCTGAATCCCGACCGCGTCTCCATGCCCGATATCGACATCGACTTCGCCGACGACAAGCGGGAATTGGTGATCGATTACGTTCGGAAAAAATACGGCGAAAACTCGGTCGCGCAGATCGTCACCTTCGGAACGCTGTCGTCGCGCGCTGTGCTGAAGGATATCGGACGCGTGCTGGGCATCCCGCTCGGGACCATCGATTCTATCACGAAACAGATTCCGGTGGTTCAAGGGAAGGTCACCCCTATCGCCGAAGCCATCAAGACGATCCCGGAACTGCGTTGGGTGGGGGAGAGTACGGATGAGAAGATCCAGCTTCTCATCGACACGGCAAAGGTGCTGGAGGGGATGAATCGCAA
>JBFYQI010000100.1:0-4896 GCA_041302875.1 Ignavibacteria bacterium | reverse complement strand
GTTCACCCCCGCGATTCTGGTATTTCCCGGACAACGCATCCGCGATCGCACTGGTGACCGGCGATGCACACAACACAGCGCACGACGCAGTCGATTCGATGATCGGATATGTGGAGCGTGCCGGCGGATCGTTCACGCTGATCGAATATCCAACCGCACTCGAAAAGCCCCGCACCGATTCGATCGTCGCGCGAGGACACAATGTTCTCCCCCACTTCTACTATCCCCGGCTTGACAATCGATTCCCGATGCGACTCCGGCTGAAGATCGCGAACTGGTTCTCTCCGACCTACTTCTACGAACCCCGCTTTGCCGACGTCGCGGATGAGATCGCATTCGGTCTCGAATCGTACGGAACTCGCATCGGCCTGCCCGTGCGTGCGACCCGGATGCATTTTCTGATCTGGTGGGGATGGTCGGAGACCGCAGAACTCTTCGCGCGGCACGGGATCCGGATGGATCTCTCGGTCACAGGACTGAACCCCCACCGCGCGTTCATTTTGCCGATCGGGAATGGCGGGCTGAAGTCGCCGGCGGGATTCGGTTACATTAATGGCTCGGGGCTACCGATGCGCTACGTGGACGAACACGGTTCCGTGATCGACATGTTCTCACAATTGACCATAGTCGAAGATGATGTGATCAGCGGCGCCTTCATCCGTGAACCGGTCGATTCCGCAGCAACCGTGAACGACATCGTCGCAACGTGCAAGCGGCTGGTTGATGAAAGCGTGGATGACTATCACACGGCGCTCGTCTTCAATTTCCATCCCGAGCATGCCGTCATTCCATTCCCGCCGAACTCTCCGGTCACGTGGCCATGGGTCACCGCCACCATTGACCGACTCCGAGAACGACAGGTGCCGATGCTTCCTGTACATGAATGGTTGAGGTTCAGCGAGGCGAGGGCTTCGGCTCGAATCAGCGCGATCCGGTACGATCGCTCCCGAGGGGAAGGTTCATTCGAGGTGATGAGCACGCGAGATATCGAGGGAGCAACGATCTTGGTCCCGATTCGCGCCCAGCCCAAAGGCGCAACAACCGTTACGGCAGTAAGCCGTGCGAATGCCGCTCCCATTCGGTTGACTTGCGGTCGCGTCACAAGAGACCAGCGAGAATATCTGGCGATCGGGTTCGACCTCCTCCCCGCCTCAGGTGTGCGTGTCACCGTCGCTCGATGACAGACCCGCAATCCTCTGCAGGTGTTCGAGCAACCGCTCCGCGTTCTTGTGAAGGTCGTACTCCAGTTCAACGATGCGTCGTCCGGCGCTCCCAAATTGCGTGCGCAATGATGCATTCTCGATCAGAAGTCGTAATCGATCGGCGAACGCCTGCTCGTCATCCACGCCGATACAAAACCCATTCTCCCCGTCCCGCACGACGTGTTCGAGTCCCCCCACGCGCGTCGTGATCACCGGCAACTCCATTGCCATCGCTTCGCATATCGACATGGTCGGCGCGAAGTCCGCTCTCGTTGGCAGCACAAAGATGTCAGCCGATGCGTAGAGGCGACGCATCTCATCGCTGTTCGGGGCAACGGCGTTGTGGACAAAGACGTTACGGCTGAGCGAAGGAATTGCGTCTCGCGTGACGAAGTGGAATTCGCAGGACGAGTACTCTGGACGCTCCGCCATACGCATGACAACGTCTCCCCCCTTTCGCGTGAAATCCCCTCCAACAAATAAGATTCGAATGGTCTTTCGTTGACCGTCAGCCAGGGGAGGACGATTCCAGTTGGTGAGATCGATGCCCGGCGAGAGTCTGCTTATCCTCTCTGGCGAAATGTCGTAGGTTCGAATGAGCGAGCGTTCTACTTCCAAATTCCATGGAAGCAACAACCTCATATCACCAAACAGCCGCTTCGCGTTCCAATCGCCGATGAAACGCATCCATCGATGAAGTGTGCCCATCAGATTGGGCTCGTAGAATCCCCGGACTGCCTCATAGATCTCAGGTGTCACATCGAGAGAATAGGCAAGTGGGACCCTCCGCCCGAGGCGTCGCTGGAAGAACAGCGGACTCAGGTGGAAAAACAACGCTGCATCGAATCGGGCACCGCGACGTACCATCGCCCGCAGACGTGTTCGCGTAACAACTCCGGCTTTCAGCGACCAGTTCATCGAGAATGGCGGGATCTTCGCGATGAATTCCTGTGGATCCCATTCGACGAAGATCCAGCTCGTATCAACATCCGCGCGTTTCGACAGGATGCTTTGAAGGTTCCGGGCCCAAACCTCCACACCGCCGAAAGGTCCCGACACAAAGAGGAAATGTGGCTTACGTTGCTTCATGCGCACAAAGCCCGAGATGAAGGATCGAGAGGGAATGCAGGAGAGTGTTCAGGAGGAACGACTGCCCCGCCTGCAAATTTCGTAAAATGTCCACGAAATGCAAGCGGGGAGAGAGATCAGTCGACGTTGCAACGAATCACCGTTTCGGCCTCCTTGATGCGGAGCCACCCTGAGGCGAGATCGACCCGCCTTCCGTTCACAAGCACGGCAATCTGACCGGGACAGAAGACCGCCGCCGGGACAAGGACGTTCGTCCGTTCCAGATCGATGTTCCCGCGAAGCGATATGGCGATCCCGCCGTTCTCATCCTGCCGCATCGAGTACCCCACAACACCATAGTGCGTAGGAAGGTCATCGACCTGAACGCCCTCCCGCAACCATTCTTCCGTGAGTCCCGCCCCGAGGACCAACGATGAATCCTCGTCCCGCTCGTAGACGATCATCGAACGGACGGCATTGATAAAATCCGAGCCAACCCATGTGTGCGGCATGTCGCCGATGAACCACGGCCGCCGTTCCTCCCGGACAACGACCTCCGCCCATTGATTCCACGCCGACGGTCGCCTGTGCGCAAGGTACCATCTGAGGAGTTCATGCGCTCGCTCCGGCTGGCCGAGAAACACATACGCTCCGGCATTCCGGAATTCATACGGCGTGTAGATATCCCACTCGATCGCGCCCCGCTTCCGGTCCACGAACCATTCATAGAATCGGTCGAACGTTCGGGATAGCGCCGGCTGCGGCATCTGGTCCTTCTCCCCGCACGGAAGCAGGCCGATCGAAGTGCTCGTGGCATCAAAATCCCCCAGCTCTGCGCATCCGGGAACGTAGTCGATCTCATGCTCCGTCATCGACCGCAGCATCGATCCATAGACATCCCCCCGGAAATCACCCACGATCAACTCAAGGGAATCCGCGGCAATCATGTCCCCCAACACGCGGGCAGCAAAGGCCGCATCCTTCAAGCCCTTCAAACCGAAGAAGTTGTCCCAGTACGAATGCATCGGCTTCGAGGAATATCCTTCATGACTGATCGATTCCGGGAGCAATCCATAAAATAGACTCTTCGGCCCGCTGCGATAGTCTTCCGTCTTGCGTTGCGCGCGAAGGGCCTGGATGTAGGAAACCGCATTCCGGATGTTCGGCCATCGCGCGCGAAGAAAGGCCGTGTCCTTCGTGAAGCGGAAGTACTCCACGCAGGCATAGATGAGCTGGCCGTGACTGTCATTTTCGGGAACAGGATCAGGACCCCGCTTGTCGACGACACAGGGAACCATCCCGGTCTCGTACTGATAGTTCGCATACCACTCCACGAACCGGCGCGATTCTTCCGGCAATCGCAACTTCAGCAATGCCGCCGATGTCATCGAGCCGTCGCGAATCCAGGAACGTTCATAGGCCCGCGAACCGGGTTGAATAGCCGGACCATCCTTGTTGATGAGAATATAGGCGACCGTCGAGCGGATCATCGCTGCCAGCGAGTCGAGCAATGGTGGACCGCTCACGCGAAAGCCGCAAAGCTTCCGCTCCCACATCCCCGCCGTTTCTGTCACCATGCGGTCATATTCTTCCACATGCGGAAGGCTTGATCGCCAACGATCCCCCTCTCCGTCGAACGGGATCGCCGCGATCACCACGATCGAATCCGACGGTGAAAGCCTGAACTCGTAGGAAAATGCTGCGGACGCCATTGCTGATGGATCCGAGATCACATGTCGGTCCGGAAGTCTCCCTGCAGCGATATGGTGAATGATCTCCCCACCGTCGATCCCGACGGCTCCCGAACTCGACGCCCTCCCGGACACGTAGACCGTTCGGTCATCTATTCGTGCTGTATTCAGTCCGATCGCCACATTCCGTACGAGGGCGGTCCCGCCTTCGGTGTTCAACCACTGCGTCATGGGATTGACCTGGAACGGACGAATGGCAAGTGCGAGGTTTCCCCGCACGATGCGCGTCGTCGTATTCCGAAGAACGTAGCGTGTCATCACCGCCGACCGTTCTGGTTCGCCGATCGCCACCGCCGTGATTGCGAGCGTCACGGGTTCGTGGATCCGCGTGACGGTCGGGATCGGCAATACCCCGTTCAACAGCGACTGTTGAATCTCGGCATTCGCCCAGGACAGGACGAGGCTGTCATCGTCCAACCGAATGAACGGTTCGATCGTGAATCGCTCCTCCCCCACCTCCAACGCCCCGTCTTCGCTCAACAACGCTTCTCGCGAATCGGCAGGAACGCCGACGAGCGTCCAATACGATTGCTCCTTCAGGAATCCACGCGGATACCACCCTCGCGGAGCATCGGCGGCCAGACGCTCGACGTACATGTTACGCGATGCAACACTTTCCACTGGAACCGTTTCGAGTGAGATAAGCCGGTAGGGCGAATTGTCTCGCCGTGGCGGGAGATCCAGCTTTAAAAATCGGATCTCTGTCTCACGAGTAAAGAGCAGCGCTCGACCGGCTTTTGCATCCCGCACGCGCGCCAGCGTGTCAAACGATCGTCCATCCAATGACCCAAGCACATGGTAATTCAAATCTCTTAGTCGGTTATCCCAGACCGCCCGCACGGCTCCGATCTCCTTGGCATATCCGTAGTCGATCT
>JBFYQI010000083.1:0-10969 GCA_041302875.1 Ignavibacteria bacterium | reverse complement strand
TAATGCGTGAACCGCTTCATGTAGGGATAGATCATGAAGACGATCAACGGGAGCGGAGACAGGACCAGGCAAAAATCGGAAATGGCCGCGGCACAGGCGATGTAGATCGCCAAGCCGAGGGCGAGGACCGCGATCGCCTCCCAGAGCGAGAGTTTGCCGCTGGGGAGTTCACGCGAGGCCGTCCGGGGATTCCGCTTGTCGATCTCCCGGTCGATGATTCGATTCATCGCCATGGCGGCCGTCCGCGCGCCGGTGGCACCCAGGAGGATCAGAATGAAGAGACGGAGCGAAGGAACGCCATCGGCGGCCAAAATGGCGCCGCTGAAGATCATCGGGAGGGAGAACAGCGTATGTTCGATCTTCACGAACCGCGAGACACTGTGCGCTTTCGTCATATCCGCTACTTCACCGTCGCCCCGGATTCGATCTCTCCTGCCGGACGTATCAAAACCAGTGTTCCCGATTGGTCGCTTGCCGCGAGAAGCATGCCGCGCGATTCCTGTCCCATCAGCTTCGCAGGTGCAAGATTCGCCACCACGACGACCATCGTGCCGACAAGGTCTTCGGGTCTGTGATGCTGCGCGATTCCCGCAACGATCTGGCGCCGTTCACCGCCGATATCGACCTGCAGTTTCAATAACTTTTCCGACTTGGGGACGCGCTCCGCTTCAAGCACCTTTGCCACACGCATTTCCACCTTCTTGAATTCCTCGAACGTTAGTGCCGGCTTTTCAGCAGGCTTCGCCCCTTCAGCCGTCGTCGGTTCCTTCCGCTCCTGGAGTTTCGGAAAGAGGATCGGTGCTGGCGCAGTCTCGGTCCCCGGAATCAGCCCGCCCCACGCTGTGAACTGTTCCTTCGAGGGAGGACCGTCGGGTAATCCGATGGTCTTGCGCAGTTCTGCCATCTTCAACGGCATTACCGGATAGAGAAGTCCGCTGATGATGCGAAGCGCTTCCGCACTGCAATACATCACGGTCTGCAACCGGGCGATGTCCCCTTTCTTGGCGAGCGTCCAGGGCTGATTCTTCTCAATGTATCGATTCGCCTCTCCGACCGCTCCCACGAGCGCCGCAAGTCCCTGATCAAGTCTCATGCGCTCCACCGCCGCGATCGTCTCATGGGCGGCGTTGATCACGGAGTCGCGGAGCGCAATGTCGACATCCTGGAGTTCCCCTGGCGCGGGCAACTTCCTTCCCAAATGGGTCTCGATCATCTTCGCCACGCGGCTGAGCAAATTCCCGAGGTCATTCGCCAGGTCAGAATTATAGCGGGCCTCGAATCCTTCCGGCGTGAAGCTGGCGTCCTGCCCGAGCGACATCTCCGCCATCAGGAAGTACCGAAATGCGTCGACGCCGTAGCGGTCGATCATGTCCATCGGGTTGACGACATTTCCGAGCGACTTGCTCATCTTCGTTTGGCCGCTGAGCCACCAGCCGTGCGCGAAGATGGTCTCCGGCATCGCGACGCCGGCGGCTTTCAACATGATGGGCCAGTAGACCGTGTGCGTCGTCAGGATATCTTTTCCGATGAGATGGTAGGTCGCGGGCCACAGGCGATTGAACCGAGCTTCGTCCCGCCGATACCCGATGGCGCTGATATAATTGACCAGCGCATCGAACCAGACGTAGGTCACAAACTCCGTGTCGAAGGGGAGCTCGATCCCCCACGACAGGCGGCTCTTCGGTCGCGAGATACAAAGATCCTGCAAGGGCTTCCGGAGGAAGCCCAGCGTTTCATTCCGACGAAACTCCGGCTGAATGAACTGCGGATGCTGTTCGATGTACTGGATGAGCCACTCCTGGTACTTCCCCATCCGGAAGAAGTAGTTCGCCTCGCGGACCTTCTCCACTCCCCGTCCGCATTCCGGACAATTCCCTTCGACAAGGTCCTTCTCCGTGAAGAATCGTTCGTCCGAAACGCAATACCATCCGTCGTATTCCGCACGATAGATCTCGTCGCGGTCGTACAGATCTTTCAGGATTTCCTGCACCACCTGAGTGTGGCGTGCCTCCGTTGTCCGGATGAAATCATCATGGGTAATCCCAAGCCGGTTCCACAGCTCCTGAAACCGCACGACCGTGGTATCGGCCTGCTGCTGCGGCGTCATCGAGGCTTGCTCCGCTGCTCGCTGGACCTTCTGTCCGTGTTCGTCGGTTCCCGTCAGGAACCACGTATCTGCGCCGAACAGGCGGTGGAAACGGGCGAGGACGTCGGCCAGGATGGTCGTGTACGCGTGGCCGATGTGCGGCTTATCGTTCACGTAGTAGATCGGCGTCGTAATGTAGAACTTGGTTCGTTTCATACGCTCATGCGCCTGTGATCAGCTTTCGCAGATCGATGGCAAGATTCGACAAAATCAATGAAAGGTAGAGATTTTTGTCCAGATGGGCAATTGACGCCTCGACCCGACCGATCGCCGCGGGGAGGTCCGCGGTGGGAAAGCGCTCAACAAACCGTTGCGTCGATGCCCCATCCCCCATCAGGGGACGAATACCCCGCTCGCGAAGGACGATCGCATCCCGAAGCCAGCTCTCCATGAACCGCAGCCAACGCTCGAGCGCGGGACGATCGTACTCCGCCGCCAGCCGCTCCACTTCCTTCATCAGCGCGAACCGCGAACGTCCCAACGCGAGACGGATGAACTCGACCGCTTCCGTCTGCTGCTTCTGGATATCCGACGAAAGCAGATCGCGGGCGGCGGAATAACTCCCGTGCGCCACGCTTGCCACCAGGCCCGCCTCTGCGGGAGCAATCCCATCACGCCCGACGAGCGCACCCGCGATCTCGTCCTCCGACAACAGGTCACAGCGGACGACCTGACACCGGGAGACCACGGTGGGAAGCAATGCATCCTGATCGTTCGTCGTCAGAAGCAGCACGGTGTCCGGGAGGGGCTCCTCGAGCGTTTTGAGAAGCGAGTTCATCGCCTCCGTGTTCATCTCTTCCGCGTGGAAGATGAGGAGCACCTTGGTCCCCTGTTCTGCACCGGTCAGCGATGCTTCCCGCTTCAGCTCCCGGATGCTGTTGATCTTGATGAAGTTGGCCTTGGGCACCGCGATCCGATAGTAGGGATCGGCGGCTTTCTTCTGGATCTCCTCCGTGATCTGTTTCACTTGATCGGTCGTCAGGACCTCGATCGGATGGTCTCCCTTCTTCTCCGACTTGCCGGTCGGAAGGGCAAAGACGAGACGTATGTTTGGATGCTGCAGCGTCTCTGTCCGTTGACAGCTGGGGCATCTGTCGCACGCATCCGGCAGACCGGATGAACAGGTGAGCACCCGGGCAAATTCCAGCGCGAGCGCGTCCTTCCCGATGCCATCCGGTCCGACGAACAGATAGGCATGCGCAACGCGCTTTCCGGAGACGGCAGAGCGGAGGAGTCCCTTCGAACGATGCTGTCCGATTATTCGATCCCAACTCATCAGCCGGACCTCCCGTCAGAACGCATGGCCGACTCCAAGGTGGATAACGCCACCGCTGAAGACCTCCGGGAAGAATCGCCGGCTCGTCACCCATTCCCGCCCCGGCGGAGCCGACGGGTCGAACATGCGCATCCCGAAATCGATGCGGATCGGTCCGGCGACCGTGTTGTACCGGATGCCGAATCCGGCGGCAAGAGCGATCTCCTTCGCCCGGATCTCCGACGCGTCACGCCAAAGATTTCCTGCATCGAGGAAGAAGACCGTTGAAAACTTCTCGAGTTCGAGAAACCAGAGCGTCCCTGCGCCCTGCAACAGATTCCATCGTCCTTCGAGATTCGCCTCAAGCAGCGCCCGCCCTCCGTATTCTGGACGCGGTACGCTGCCGAGATCCCTCGCTTTCCATCCACGAACGGATCCGCTCCCGCCGGCATAGAACAATTGCGTTGGCGGGGGCTCAACGCCGTTGTCTCCGTACAGAAACGCCATGCCGCCGTGCACTCGGAGGCCCCAGATCCATGACCGCCGAAGGCTCGGATCCCAGTACCATTGCCCGACGGCATTCACCTTGACGTATTGGGAGAACGGGAGATCGATGCCCAGCGGGCGACCGATCGCGCGTGGAATCAGTCCGGATTCTTCCACGGAAAAGGAATGAAAGAAGCCGGTGGAGGGAACGAAAATATCATCGCGCTTGTCGCGCTGAATGGTGGCGGTGATGATTGAATTGAACTGCTTCGTGAACCCTTCGAATGTCGTATCACGCTGTGTGGAGACCGTTCGCGGATCGACCAATTCCAGATTCCAATCAAGAAAGGTCCTTGTGTAGGTCGCCGTCTGTGCGATCATCCCGATGCGGCTTCGGATGATCGGGAGATAGTACGAACGCTGCTTATCCAGGATTCCGGAGAGCGTGATGCTCAGACTGGTCTTGTTGTTGAAGAAGTACGGCTGCACCAGCTGGGTCGAGATCTCGGTCTTCGCCACGATCGTGCTGTCGCGAAGGCCGGTTTGCGAAAAGACGCGCAGGAAGCTGATGGTCCCGATCGACTGCAGGTTGAACCGAAGGCGAGCCGAGAAATTCCGAGCACCGCCAAAGAAATTTCGATGGTTGTAGCCTACGCCGGTGAGGATGTTGAATGCATTATTCTCATCGCTCACGCCGATCTCAGGCGTCAACTCCTGAAACGGCCGTGCACGCACCATGACATTCACCGGCACATGGGTCACATCAGGACCGATCTGGGCCAACGCGTTCTCGATCTTCGACGCCTCGAAGACGCCCAGGCGATTGAGGTTCCGCTCGCTCTCGACCTTCTTCGCTTCGCTGAAGTTGTCTCCTTCCCGAAATTCGAGGTGACGCAGAACAACGGCTTCCTCCACGGTTTGTTCAACCGTCGAATCCTGGATGACGGTGACCTCCCCGAATTGATACCTCCGGCCGGGGATGAACGAATAGACGAGCGAAAAATTGTTTGTGGAGGCATACCGGGTTGCGATCACCGTATCGACGCTGACGCCGAGATAGCCGGCATTTGCGAATATTTCCACGAGCCGCCGCAACTCTGCGTCAGCAACGCTGAGCACGAACGGATCACCCCGTTCGATGAGTTGGTTTGAGCGCAATTCCTCCTGAACGTCTCCCGGCAGCTCCCCCGAGCCACGATACTCGATCGTATCGACGAACGAGCGCCGTCCCTCCTCGATAGAAAACGTCAAATCGACTTCACCATCCTCTGGACGAAACACGATCTGCGTGTCAACACGGGCATGATAGAATCCCTGGTCCAGATACAGTTGCCGTACTGTGCGCACATCCGCCTCGAAGGCGATCGGGTCGAAGTACTCAGCCCTTTGGCCAAGCCCTTCGCTGATGTTGCGATACACGAACTTCCAGACCCCCCACGGGGTTTCGCGCGTCCGGAGCACCGCGAGGATCATCTCATCGCTGAGTTCCCGATTCCCTTCCAGGCGGAGACTTCCAATCTCCACCCGGTCCGTCGGTTGGGCGACCGCGGGAAGCAGAGAGCACAGTAGCAGAAGGAGAGCGAGTGGAAGCAGGCGTCGCATAGTGTGGGAACAAAAAACCCAGCAGGGATATGCTGGGTCACTCAGGGAATTCCCTCGCGGCACGGTCGGTGGCGCCAGGACAGAAGCGGTTAGTAGTCTTTTTCGTCCTCGTAGAAAAAATCTTCGTCCGAGGGATAGTCAGGCCAGATCTCTTCGATGCTCTCGTACGGTTCGTCGGTATCCTCGAGTTCTTCGAGGTTGGCAATGATCTGCGTTGGCGCGCCCGTCCGAACGGCGTAGTCGATCAATTCATCTTTCGTTGCCGGCCAAGGAGCATCGTCCAAATACGATGCCAGCTCGATGGTCCAGATCATAGTCGCTGCACTCCTGATTCGCTGACGATTCGCTGTCCAGTGTCATCGCTCAGATCACCGCCTGCTGGCGACCCGTAGCACATCGTCGAAGAAATAGTCGATAGGATTCTGCGCGACACCGTTGACACGGACCTCGTAATGCAGATGAGGACCGGTCGAGAGTCCGGTGTTCCCCGAGAGCGCGATCAGTTGTCCCCGCCGTATGGACTGGCCCTGCCGAACGAGGGTCTTCGAAAGATGTCCATAGATGGTCGAGACCGAATAGCCGTGGTTGATCGCAACGATGATGCCGAGACCGCTCTCGCGTCCGGCGAACTGTACTGTCCCATCCGCGGTCGCATAGACCGGCGTACCAACGTCGTTGATGATATCGATTCCCTGGTGCGGCCGATAGATGCCGAGGATCGGATGCAGCCGCATTCCAAAGCTCTTCGTGTAGTATCCTTCCATCGGCTTGACGGCGGGGAGCCGTGCAAACCGCAGCTTTTCGGTTTCCAATCGTCGGCTGACCTCGTCATAGCTTTCGGTCTGCAGACGCAATTCGCGTTCAGCTTGACTTACGGTACGATGCAGATCGGTCACGAGACCCCGCACATCCGGAGAGAATCCGACGGCCGAAGCCTCTTCGGTGCCTCCGACGCCCGCCTGCAATACATCTTCATCAAGACGGGGGAGATTCAAACGGAGCCGGAGTTCGTTCCCGTGATCACCGACATCTGCAAGTGTTGCCTGGAGACGGTCGATGCGGCCGGACATGAACCTCAATTGATCGCGCAACGCACGGTTCTCGCTGACAAGGCCTGCGTTGCGAACGATCCCAAGACCGACCGGATCATCGAATTGCTGGTTCACCTCAATACCGAGGAGAAACAGCAATACACCAAGACCGATCCCCAACAAGATCGTCTTCGCGCGCAGCCAACGGACCTCATGCAGTTGCAGGCCGTCGGTGGAGTATGTATAGAGGCGGAATCGCTTCATGTGCTGCCGATCATCTCATGCCGATTTGACCGATTTTGGGCACGAGAATGGCTGAATATATATGAAAATCCATCCTGAGTCAAGGATGCGCGTCACCTATTCGAAGTCGTGCTCAAAGTAGTCGATCGCCCGCTTTCCCTTGTTTTTGTCGGAAATTGCCGTATCGAGACGCTTCGCGAACTCTTTGGCGGCATCGTAGCCGTAATGTTTCAGGAGATAGTCCATCGCGATGACCTCAACAATGACCGTGATGTTCTTCCCTGGGAATATCGGCAACTTGATGTGGGGAATGTTGACTCCCAGCACGGAAATGTGCTCATGGTCAAGCCCCGTGCGCGTGTACTCCACATCCGTGCGCCAATCGGCCAATTCAACGATAATCTCGACTCGCTTCTGAAAACGGATGGAGCGGATTCCGAAGATGGACCGAATGTCGATCAGTCCCAAACCACGGATCTCCATGAAGTGCCGGACCACCTCAGAACCCGCTCCCATCAAGATCCCTTCCCCCTTCCGGATCACCATGACGACATCATCCGCGACCAGCCGGTGGCCACGCTCGACAAGATCGAGAGCGATCTCGCTCTTGCCGATACCCGATCGCCCGGTCAGCAGCACCCCGATCCCGTAGACATCGATGAATGAACCGTGCATAACGGTCTGCGGCGCGAACTGATCGTCCAGAAAATCACTCAGATAGTAGATGCATTTGGTCGTTTCAAGCGGCGTTTGCAGGACCGCCACATTGTGTTCCGTTGCGATCGAGAGCAATTCATCGTCGAACGTGTTCTCGTTCGTGATGACAATGCAGGGGATGTCGAACTGGAAGATGGTTTCGAAGCAGCGTATCCGCTCGGCAAGCATCAGATGCTTCAGGTAACGGATCTCCGTGTTCCCGAAGATCTGAACCCGGTTGTAGGTGAAGAGTTCGACGTAGCCGGCAAGCGCCAAGCCCGGCCGGTGAATGTTCTTGTCGCTGATCTCTCTCCCGAAACCGATATCTCCGTTCAATTGCTGCAGACGCAACCGGTCCTTGTTCGATTCGAACAGATAGCCGACCGTGATGCATTTCTTCCGCGTTTCCTTGATCTTGTCCAGCGCCATACGTTCATCCTTTCGGGGTCATTCTTTCGCACGCACCCGCCGCACCTGTATCCTGTCCTTCTCGCGCATCTTCGCCTTGTATTTCGTCAGCCTCGCACGCACTTTCTGCACGGCAATGTCGATCGATTTCTCAAATTCCTCGCTCTCGCCAACCCCCGTCAGAACCTCCTTGTACACCTTGAGGGATATCTCAGCGACCTTCGTGCTCTTATGAACCTTTTCGAACACCAATACCACGTCCGCTCGTGTGATGCCGTCGTAGTAGCGCATAAGCGTTTCGACAGCATTCATCGCGTATTCATTCAATGTTTCGTGCGCCTTGAAATGACGGGACGTCACCTTGATATTCATACGCCCTCCTCCCAGCAGTGTTGATGGTATGCGTGATTCCCCTGATCAAGCCTTCGGATGTGCCTTCTCGTACACACGCTTCAAATGCGCAGTCGAAACATGCGTATAGATCTGCGTTGTGGATAACCGCTCGTGTCCAAGCAACTCTTTCACTGCCCGCAGGTCCGCACCGCGGTTCAGCAAGTGAGTTGCGAACGTATGCCGCAGAACGTGCGGACTTTTTTTCTGGATCTCGGAAACCGCATCAATATGGTTCGTCACCATCTTGTAGACCGTCTGCGGCGCGAGTCGCCGTTGGTGAACGGAGAGAAACAGCGGGTCATCGGGCTTTCCTGGTCGCTCCGTTTCCCGGGCCTGCAGATACTCTCGCGTGCGCACCAACGCATGCGTCCCGACCGGAACGATCCGTTCCTTCCGGCCTTTGCCCGTGACCCGAAGGATCCCTTCCCGAAGATCCAGGTCGGAAATAGTTGCGGAAAGCAGTTCACTTAACCGGATTCCCGTGCCGTACAGCAGTTCAAGGATCGCAGCGTCCCGCTTCCCGACGAGCGTCGATCGGTCCGGTCGTTGCATCAGCAGCGTGATACTTGATTCTTCGAGGACGGTGGGAAGGTCCTTGGGACGCTTCGGCGTGAGGAGCATCAAGGTGGGATTCGTGGGAACGAGCGCACGTCGTTTCGCGAAGCGGAAGAAGGAACGGATGGATGCTACCTTGCGGGCGATGGAGCGCGGCTTGAATCCCTCATCGAACAGCTTCCCAATGTGCGCGCGGACATGTTCCTTGTCCACGGTGGAAAGCGACCGCACCCCTTCCGAGCGGAGGAAGGCCAGGAATTCGCGCAGATCGGTCGCGTACGCCATGATCGTGTTCGCGGCGTAGTTCCGTTCACGCTCCAGATACTCGAGATATGTTCGCACGGCGCGGTCCATGTGAGGTCCGGAACGACCGCCGCTTGCCCCGTTAGGCTGACTGCGCCACTTCGGATGCGGCGATCTCCTGCTTGCACTGCGGGCACATCAGGAATTCCCCCTTCGCCTGCGTGAACTTCGAAACGATGTACTCATTGCCGCACGTCGGGCATGGCTGCGGAACCGGTTTGTCCCAGGATGCGAAATCACAGTCTGGATACTTCGTGCACCCGTAGAACGTCCGCTTCCCCTTCTTCGTTCGCCGCTCCACGAGATCACCTTCCTTGCATTTCGGACACTTGATGCCGGTGGTAATCGGCTTCGTGTTCTTGCACGCGGGATAGTTTGAACAACCAAGGAACGTGCCGAACCTTCCCCCCTTCACGACCATGTCTCCACCGCACAGCTCGCACTTCCCGCCGATCACATGCTGGTGCTTCTCTGCGTCCTCAGCCAACGGCTTGGTGTTCTTGCACGAGGGATATCCGGAGCACGCCATGAACCGGCCGTTCCGCCCCCACTTGATGATCATCGGCTTCCCGCAAAGGTCGCACGGAATGTCGGTGGCTTCCTGGAGGGACTTCTTGATAGTGCCCGCCTGACTCGATGCATGCTCCACCGCCACATGGAACGGGCCATAGAAATCCTTCATGACCTTGAGGTATTCCTGGGTACCTGACGCGATGGTGTCGAGCTCTTCCTCCATCTCCGCCGTGAACTGGACGTTGAAGATGTCGGGAAAATGCTTGACCAGGAGCGAGTTGACCTGGAGACCAAGATCGGTGGCGAACAGCTTCCGTTCCTTCTGATCGACGTACTTGCGGTCGATGACCGTGCTGACGATCAGCGCATACGTGGAAGGCCGGCCGATCCCCAGGGACTCCAATTCCTTGACAAGCGAGCTCTCGGTGTACCGGGCAGGGGGCTTCGTGAAGTGCTGGGCCGGCATCATTTCGCTCACGGTCAGATCGTCCCCTTCCTTGAGCGAATCCGGAAGTTCCGACTGCGGATCCTCATCAGCCGAATCGGTCGTGGTCTCGTCGATCTGGTCGTCGTACACCTGGAGGAAGCCGCGGAATTTCGGCAGCTGGTCGGTTGCTCGAAAGAGGTACGGTCCGCCTTCAACATCCACGCCAACCTGTTCAAACTCCGCCGACGACATCTGGCACGCGATGAACCGGTTCCAGATGAGCTCGTACAGAGCAAACATATCCTTATCCAGGTACTTCTTGACCGCCTTGGGCGTGTGCTGGATCGACGTGGGCCGAATCGCCTCGTGGGCATCCTGCGAGGCCTTCACCTTCTTGAACGAACGGGGTTCCTTGGGGAGATACTCTTTGCCATAATTCTCGAAGATGTAGTCTCGGACGTGCGCAACGGCTTCGTCGCTCAACCGCGTCGAGTCGGTACGCATATACGTGATCAGACCCGTGAGCCCCTCTTCGCCGAGTTCGACGCCTTCGTACAGTTTTTGCGCCAACATCATCGTACGCTTGGCCGAAAGCCGCAATCGGCGTGCAGCCTCCTGTTGCAGCGTACTGGTAATGAACGGTGCGGGCGGATTCCGCTTGACCGGCTTTCGCGTGACCGAACCGATGTGAAATTCGTGCCGTGCGACGTC
Organism: Ignavibacteria bacterium; assembly: GCA_041302875.1. Taxonomy (GTDB): domain Bacteria; phylum Bacteroidota; class Ignavibacteria; order UBA10030; family UBA10030; genus JAKAJH01. The sequence continues at coordinate 200 of JBFYQI010000083.1, read as the reverse complement.
CTCTGCGATCCGTCGCGCGTCCACCTCGTTCCGGATGTCCGGGTCTCGGCCGTCCGCCTTGGTCAGCTTCGCAAGAAACGCAAGGTCATCCCCCGTCCGGAACTCGCCCGTGACCGACCAGTATTCGTCAGGATTGAACGCCTTGATCGCCCGCTCGCGTTCGCAGATGAGCCTGAGCGCAACGGACTGCACGCGTCCGG
>JBFYQI010000077.1:0-4069 GCA_041302875.1 Ignavibacteria bacterium | reverse complement strand
GCGCGAAGGAGCTGAAGGACGCCAAGCAATCGGGTGATGCGAAGGAAGTCAAGGAAGCCAAGAAGGAGCTTGGCAAGGACATGCGCGAAATGTCGAAGGACAAGCGCGATCTTCGTCAGGACCGTCGGGATGTGCGGGAAAACAAGCGCGAGTTGAAGCAGGACAAGCGTGAACGGCGGCAGGATGTGCGGGAGGCGAAGAAGGAAGGGGGGAAGGGGTAGAGGATTGTTGCCCGGGGATTTATCCGGGATGTTTCGATGATGTCTGGGATAGAACGCTAGGTCATCCCGGGAAGCCTTCCCGGGTTGACCCAAAGAAGGAGCCCTCGAAAGAGGGCTTTTTTTTCTTGATAACAAATATTTAATCTTAGCCCATTGACTATACGTGCAACTTATTATTATACTTATACGTATTCACTGACTTGTAGTCATTATATGTAGGACCGTCAAAATGGGCATTATTGAGCGAAAAGAGAGGGAGAAGGAGCATCGAAAGGAAGAAATTCTCGATGCGGCCCAGAAGGTTTTCTTTGAAAAGGGCTTGAGCGCCTCCACCATGGATGAGATCGCCGAGGCGGCAGAACTCAGCAAAGGAACCCTCTACCTCTACTACAAGAGCAAAGAGGACCTCTATCTGGGTGTGCTTATGCGAGGCATGGAGGTTCTCCATGACATGTTCGAACAAGCGGTCAGTGTGAATGAATCAGCCCCCCGCCTGCTCTTCCGCATGGGCGATGCATATACCGAGTTCTTCAACCGCCATCGCAGTTACTTTCGGATGACCTCGTTCTTCCAGACGCCGCACTTCCATAAGCAAGTGTCGGATGAAATGAAACACGCCTGTTCCTCGGCGAATCATCGCCTCTGGGAACTCGTCATCAATGTCATGACCCGCGGGATTCAAGAAGGCATGATTCGTGAAGGACTCAATCCCGCAGAGATCGGCATCATCATCTGGTCCAGCGCCAGCGCGCTGATGCAGAGGATCGACACGGAGAACGACGTGTGGAAGGAACGGATGCACATCGATCTTGAACAAACACTCCGCACCTCGAACATGCTCTTCATGGACGCGATCCTGACCGACAGAGGGCGCGCGGAGATCGCAGATATTCGCACACACTATTCCCCCGTCGTCGCTTAACCTCAGTTCACTCTCCCGGATACGAGGAACGTATGATTCGATTCATGATTGTCTTTCTCTTGCTCGCGCTGCCTGTCGCCGCGTCAGCAGGATCTTTTCCCGAGCAGGATACCGCTGCTCAACGCATCACCCTTGAAGAGGCGATCAAGCTTGCGATGGAACGCAATCCCGAATTGCGCACCGCCCGGCTCGAGGTCGATCGCGCCGATTCCCGTGTGATGGAAGCCATCGGAACAGCGCTTCCCGCTCTCGATCTGACGGGACGCTATACGCATGCACTGGAAAAGCCGGTCTTCTTCCTTCCCGATTTCGCCGATCTGGCGAGTGGCAAGACTGTCCCCGTCAAGATCGGATCGAACTTCTCGATGGAAGGAACGATCGCCGCGAAACAGATCCTCTTTAACGGAGCCGTCTTCGTCGGAGTCGGTGCCGCATCCATCTATTCCAACCTTGCCCGGGATCTCTATGTCGCCCGTCAAGTGGAAACGGTCACGAAGGTCCGCAAAGCATTCTACAGCGCAGCGCTGGCCGGTGAAGCGCTTACGATGATGCGCCAGAACCTGGCAACCGCCGAAGACAACTTGCGAAATGTGAGGCTCCTCCGTTCCCAGGGTGTCTTGTCCGAATATGAGGAGCTCCGTGCATCCCTGGGCGTTGCGAACCTGCAACCCGCCGTCCTACAAAGCGAGGCGAACTACGGCCTTTCGCTCGACAACCTTCGGAATGTGATCGGTCTCGATGCGTCAACGAGTATCCGCGTCGATGACCCTCTGACATTCCAAGCCGTGGATGACACCGTCGTTGCCAATGCGGAAGCCCTGATGTTGGATGTCAATCCAAACCTGCAAGCCGTCAAGCGCCAGATGAATCTGAACGACGCTGCCGTGTTCGCGGAACGCTCAAACTATCTCCCGATCGTTTCTGCGTTCGGTCAGTATCAGTTCCAGGCGGCGAAGAACGAATTCAACTTCAACCGAGGCGACTTCATCCGAAGCTCGCAAGTCGGGATCAGCGTATCGCTGAATGTGTTCCAGGGATTCCAGACCTATTCCCGCGTGGAACAAGCGCAGCTGGAACGGCGCAAGAGTGAAGAACAGCATGTCTCGCTCGAGCGTTCTCTGCGCATGGGGCTCAATTCCGTGAAAGGGAATCTTGGATCAGCCCGGAAGCGCATCGACGCGCAGGACAAGACTGTTGAAACGGCGGAACGCGGGTACAAGATCGTTACCACTCGATTCCTGGCCAGTGCGGCAACCCAACTTGAAGTAAACGACGCGCAGCTTGCCCTTATGCAGGCCCGCGTCAACCGGCTCCAGGCCATCTATGATTATCTCGTTGCCGCCGCCGATCTGGACCAGTTCCTTGGACGGGTCCCGGCCTATGTGAATGGATTGGAAGACTAACGAAAACCTCGAGAAGGACGTATCCCATGAAGAAGAATATCGTGTTGACCTTCATCGTTGTGGCCTTGCTTGCCGCCACAGCGTTTCTTGCATCCTGTTCCAAATCCGATTCTGCCGCCGCTGCAAATGCGCCCTCGGCAGCCACAGTGACGGTCCGCGCCGAGACCCTCTCACCTGCCCGCATCATCGATGCCATCCAGGTGGCCGGGACGATCAAAGCCTATGAGGACGTCATGATCGCACCGGAAGAAGGGGGCGTGGTGAGAGAATGGAAGGTGGAAAAAGGACAGTATGTCCGCAAAGGATCTCTCATCGTTACGTTGCGCGACGAGGTCATCAAGGCGAGCTACGATGCGGCGAAAGCCCAGTATGAAATGGCGGCGCTGAATCTCGACAAGCAGGAAAAAGTGTTCGAGCAGCAAGGGATCAGCGAGCTCCAGTACAAGAACCTGCAGTTCAGCCGCGATGCCGCCAAGGCGAATGCCGACCTGATGAAGGCCAGATGGGAGCGGACGCAGATCGTCAGCCCGATCAACGGCATCCTCGAAGATCATGCGGCGGATGAGGGAGAATTCGCACCGCCTGCTGTCCCGATCGCCCGCGTTGTGAATGCCGACCGCGTCAAGATTCAGGCGGAGGTCCCGGAGCGATTCGCCGGGATGGTGTCGCTGGGAACGAAGGCGGAGGTGACATTTGATGCGTTTCCGGATGACACGCTCCGCGGCACGGTCTCCTTTGTGGGAACGACCGTCTCGTCGGCGAACCGTTCGCTGCTCGTTGAGATCGTCTTGAACAATCCATCGCGCCGGCTCAAGCCGGAAATGATCGCCAAGGTGAATCTCGTCCGGGCCGTCAAGGCGGCCGCCGTCGTTGTGAGTGAGAACATCATCCAGCTCGTCGACCGCGATCGCCGCATCGTCTATGTGGTAGAAGGAGGGAAGGCCGTGGAGCGCCGCGTGAAGCTGGGGGCGCGACAGGGGATGATGGTGGAGATCGTGGAAGGCCTGCGCGCCGGCGAACGGGTCGTCGTTGCGGGATTCCAGAAACTTACGACGGGAACGCCTGTCGCTGTCGTCAATTGACCATTGCCTGCGTCGTCTGAACCAGAAAGAGAGCACCAATGAAACTGTCCCATCGTGCCATTGACAATCGGGTTGCGGTGTATCTGCTCATGGCGATCATCCTCATTATGGGATGGAGCGCTTACACGTCGCTTCCGAAGGAGGCATCCCCCGACATTTCCATTCCCATCGTCGTCGTGACGGTCCCATACATCGGCGTATCGCCGACGGACATCGAAGGGCTCGTCGCGCAGCCGCTTGAACAGGCATTGAAGTCGCTCAAGGACGTCAAGGAGATCCGCTCCGTTTCCAAGGAGGGATTGGCGACGATCCGCGTGGAATTCAACACCGGCATTGATATCGACGAGGCGATCCGGCGCGTTCGCGACAAGGTGAGTTCCACGCGCAATCAGCTCCCGAACGATATTCTGGAACCGAATATCATCGAGATCAACCTGAGTG
>JBFYQI010000073.1:0-5960 GCA_041302875.1 Ignavibacteria bacterium | reverse complement strand
TCGAGAAGCATTGAACCAAGCGATGGATGAAGAGATGGCGCGGGATGACCGCGTGTTTCTCATGGGGGAAGAAGTCGCGGAGTATAACGGCGCCTACAAGGTCAGCCAGGGATTGCTCGCCAAGTACGGTCCCCGGCGGATCATCGATACGCCCATTGCCGAGGCGGGATTCGCCGGCATCGGCATCGGCGCCGCCATGGTCGGTCTTCGTCCGATCGTCGAATTCATGACATGGAACTTCTCGCTCGTCGCCTTCGATCAAATCGTGAACCACGCCGCCAAGATGTTGTCCATGTCGGGTGGACATTTCAGCGTTCCCATGGTCTTCCGCGGACCTGGCGGCGCCGCTCATAATCTCGCGGCAACGCACTCGCAGGCGCTCGAAGCCATCTACGCACACTTCCCCGGCCTGAAGGTCGTGATGCCTTCGAATCCGAAGGACGCGAAGGGTCTTCTGAAAACCGCCATTCGCGACAACAATCCCATTATCTTCATCGAGAGCGAAGTGATGTATGGCGAGAAGGGCGAAATCCCCGAAGGCGAATACACGATTCCGCTCGGCGTCGGACAGGTGATGAAGGAAGGAACGGATGTCACCATTGTCTCCTGGTCCAAGATCCTTCAACACGTGACCGTGAAGGCAGTTCAGCGGCTCGAAGATGAGGGCATCAGCGTGGAACTGATCGATCCCCGGACCATCAGGCCGATGGATTGGGAACTCATCTTCAATTCCGTCCGCAAGACGAACCGATTGGTGGTCGTCGAGGAAGGTTGGCCCTTCGCGGGCGTCGGTGCGCAGATCTCCCACGAGGTTTCGCGCAATTGTTTTGACGATCTCGATCATCCCGTGGAGCGCGTCACGCAGGAAGATGTCCCTCTCCCCTACGCCCACAACCTTGAAGTCGCATCCTTGCCCAACATCCAGCGCGTCATTCGCGCAGTGCGCAAGGTGCTGTATATCGACTGACCCGAACGGAAAGACGAGTCTATGGCGACAACGATCCAGATGCCGAAGCTGAGCGACACCATGACCGAGGGGCTCATCCTGAAATGGGTGAAGAACGAAGGCGACAAGGTGAAGCAGGGCGAGATCTTGGTGGAGATCGAGTCCGACAAGGCAGACATGGAACTGGAAGCGTACGATTCCGGCGTGTTGCGCAAGGTCTTCATTCCTGCAGGGGGAAAGGCTCCCATCGGCGCACCCATTGCGATCATCGCTGAGCCGGACGAGGACATTTCAGCGCTCCTGGCGCAGCCGAAGGAGAAGCCGAAGGCTTTGAAGTCCGAAGCGCCGGTCCCATCGTCCGCTCCTTCGGCGCCAGCACCTGCTCCTCCCCCTCCAGCACCTGCATCATTGCCGGAAGGACGTCTGAAGGCTTCTCCTCTTGCACGGAAGCTCGCGGAAGCCAACCGGATCGAGTTGCGGGCCATCAAAGGTTCCGGTCCAGAAGGAAGGATCATCAAGCGGGATATCGAACCGCTTGTTTCGGGACGATCGGCATTCGTTCCCCCGGCGGCCGGCATCGTTCCCTCGGGCGAGACGAAGGATGTTCCACTCTCCCCCATCCGCAAGACCATCGCCAAGCGGATGACCGAGAGCAAGACGACCGTTCCGCATTTTTATGTGACGGTCGAGATCGACATGGCGAATGCCATCTCGTTCCGCGACCAACTGAATTCAGCTTCACAGACGAAGATCAGCTTCACGGACATTCTCGTCAAGGCCGCCGCACTCACGTTGATGCGTCATCCGAATGTGAATGCGACGTATCTGGGAGAGTCGATGCGGCAGTACGGAGATGCGCACGTCGCCGTGGCGGTCGCTATGGACGACGGGTTGGTCACGCCGGTGCTTCGCAATTGCGAGCGGAAGGGCATCTATCAGCTCAACACCGAATTGCGCGATCTCGTCGAACGGGCACGCAATCGGCGTCTGAAACCCGAAGAATATTCGGGCGCAACGTTCACGATCAGCAACCTTGGAATGTTCGGCGTCGAGGACTTCGTCGCCATCGTCAATCCCCCCGAGGGCTCGATCTTGGCCGTGGGTGCGATCATCGAAAAGCCCGTGGTCAAGGAAGGGCAGATCGTGATCGGCAACACGATGAAGGTGACCCTTTCATCGGACCATCGGATCATCGACGGCGCGGTCGCAGCCCGGTTCCTTCAAGATCTCAAGCGGCTTATGGAGAATCCGGTACTGATGCTGCTTTGACCAGGATTCGGCACGCTGTACGGATCGAACCCGGCCGATTGTGTCGGGTTCTTTTTTGAGGATGCACACCATGCCTACGTTCCGCGAACGCCTGCGGTTGGAGATGTCGGGGCCTGCCATTCCTCTGATGGCGTTCGGTGTCGCCATCAACCTCACCGTCGGGCAGGTGACGTCAGCGCTCAAAATCCCCGTCTATCTCGACTCGATCGGAACTGTGCTCGTCGCGGTGCTCTGCGGTCCGTGGGCCGCTGCGTTGACGGGATCTCTCGCGAATATCCTCGCCTCCTCCTTTGGCAATCCTGCAACGATGTTCTTCATCCCGGTCGTGGTCGCCATCGGACTTTGGACCGCGTTCATCGCGCGTCATGGCTGGTTTCGTTCGCTCCCGCTCGTCGTCGTGGGGGGTGTCCTTCAGGGGATCATCGCCGCGCTCTTGTCGGCTCCCATCTCTGCGTATGTCTTTGGCGGAACGATGTTGTCCGGCACTGACTTTCTAGTCATCTTCTTCCGCTCGCTGGGGAACGACGTCTTCTGGAGCGCGCTCTATCAGGGGCTCACGTCCGACCCGATCGACAAGGTCGTCACATACGTCATCGTCTTTCTCACCGTTCGTCGCCTCCCTCAGCGGATACTGACCCGGTTCCCTGGTTCCCGATCGCTCCTTGATCCGCAATGATCGCCACGAAACTTTCCTTCGTGCTGTTTTGCTGGACGGCAGCGTTCGCTCTTCCGACCACAGTCCAGGTGGTCTTCATGCATGCCACCTTCGTTCTCGGACGTTTTCTGCCCCTCTTCCGTCCATCGAGCGCTCAGGCAAGAAGGCTCTATGTGCGATTTCTCCTGTACGCAGGTCTCCTCAGCGCCGCCGTCATCATCCTGAATGCCCTCTTTGTGCGGAACGGAGAGATCCTGCTCGACCTGGGTGTGGTGCAGTTCTCACGGGAGGGGGTTGAATTCGGTCTCCGCGTTTCGGTCCGTTTGGTCCTGATGTCCACAGCCGTGTTGGTCTTCTTTCTCTCCACACCGCTTCGTGATCTGGCTGTGTTCCTCGATTCCGCCGGCGCTCCTGCAGTCTTGACGTCGGTTCTTCTTCTCTCGCTCGAGTTCCTGGAACGCCTTCCCCAGCGCATCGAGCAGATCTTCACGGCGCAGGAAGCGCGCGGTGCGCCCGTGCGTGCCGGCTTCATCGGTCGATTCCGGAGTCTCTTCTCCATTCTCGGACCCCTCATCCTTTCCTCGATCGTGGAAAGCGTCGAGCGAAGCCACGCGTTAGCGCTGAAGGGTTTCCCCGCTCCACCCGAACATCGGATTCGAACGCGCCAACCGCTGACCATCCCGGCATGGTCGTTGATCGCAGGGGTCGTCGCAATGATCGGTTGGAAACTCTGGGAGTCGTTCTGATGATCGCCTGCCGGTCACTTCATGTTGCGTACGGAACGGGACAACCCGATGTCCTTTGTGGTCCCTCCTTCACGGTCCCCTCCGGTTCGATCTGCGCCCTCCTGGGCCCGACGGGTGCAGGAAAATCCACCTTGTTGCACACCTTGAGCGGTACGCTCGGCATGTTCCATCATGCAGCACAATGTTCAGGATCCGTTATCGTCAACGAAGAGACGTTTGTACCGGTCCCGCGCCGGGTACTCTTTCCTGCCGTTGGGATGTTGATGCAGGAACCGCACCTGCAATTCTCCGGCATGGCGGAGACGGTCGAGGGGGAACTCAAATGGACTCTCGACAATCTCGGGATCGTCGGCGGCGCGGCACAGAAACAAATCTCGGTCGCGCTTGACCGCTTCGGCTGCTCAGCATTGCGGGCGAGGACGCTCCGGTCGCTTTCCGGAGGGGAACTCCATCGCATCGCGTTCGCCTCCGTCCTGGTCGCGCGTCCATCTCTGCTGTTGCTCGATGAACCGGTCGCTTCTCTGGATCAGAACGCCCGCGCGCAGGTCGCACGGCTGCTTGATTCGCTCCGAGGAGAGGCCACGATCCTCTTCACAGATTCAGATCCGGATCTTGCGATGCGGCTGGCCGACCGAATCATCGTGCTCGACTCCGGAACGCTGCGCCTCGACGCCAGCCGCAAAACATTCCTCGATACCGTTGACGCATTCGGCGACATCCTGACGGTGACGACGTGGCCTCGTGTTCGTGAACGATTCGCGGCATCCGGTCCTTCGTCCCCGACAGCGCGCCGTCTCCGAAGAACTCTCGGGCAGACATGAGCATTCACTTTGACCACGTGACCGTGCGCTACCCGAACGCGCCGCAGGATGCGCTACGGAATGTCTCCTTCGCGCTTCCGTCGGCCTCATTCGCCTTGCTCGTAGGTCACAATGGCGCAGGGAAAAGCACGCTGGTGCGGCTGTTGAATGGGATGATTCGCCCGACAGCGGGAGTGATCGCGGTAAATGGTCGATCCACCGACGGCATTCCAACATCCCGGCTCGCCGCTGAAGTGGCCGTGACCTTCCAGAACCCCGCCGATCAATTATTCGCCACGACCGTCCGCGATGAAGTCGCTTTTGGCCCTCGCAACCTGCGTCTCCCCGACATCGATGATCACGTCAGCGATGCGCTCGCGCTGTGCGGGCTGACGACTGTCGCCGACCGTCATCCGTACGATCTCTCTCTGGCCGAACGGAAACTTCTCACCATCGCATCGGCCGTCGCAATGCAAACGCCGATCCTCGCATTTGACGAACCCAATGCTGGATTGTCTCAACCAGAGCGTCATCGGCTGCACAGGATCTTTTTAACGTTGAAAGAACGAGGAAGTATGCTCCTCGTGATCAGTCACGATCTGGGACAATTCCTTTCCCTGACGGACCGGATCATTGCACTGGATGGTGGATCGCTGGTCTACGACGGAACGCCGTCCGGTTTGTCTGATGCGGAGAAGATCCTGCGGAGAACGGGAGTGCGCTTCCCGTTTTCGGAGCGAGTAGTGCAGTTGCTGGAGAAGTGATGGACTACTGGAATTCCGTGGAGAGCCGATAGCGGAAGATACAGTTTGCCGTGGCGTCGGCGACGTACAATGTGCGATCCGTGAACGCCATTCCCGACGGATTCTTTAATCGTCCCCCCGTTTTGAACCCGCCGAACGATTCGCTTCGAAACGCCCCCTTGCTGTCAAACTTGAAAATGCTGTCTTGCGCCGCGTCAGCGATGAAGATGTCTTTTCGGTTCCCGTCGATGACCACCGCCGTTGGCATGATGAATCGGTTCGGTCGCACAAATTCGATGAAGCGCTGATCCTGCAGCGCCGGATCGAATTTGGGGAGCCACCCTTCGAAGTCCGGCGCGCTGGTGTACACCATCCAGATCGCGCCGTACGCGACCCCTTCCGAACTTTGCAGAAGGACGAAGTCACGCGAGTTCCGGAACATCCCGATGCTGGTCGGCTTGTTCATGTCAGTGATGCCGGTGCCTGCCCGCGTCCGCAGATCGCCCACCGGCGTGATAAATTCGTCCGCCGCATTGAATCGCAGCAACCGTGTATCCGGGTCGATGAAACTGCTGTTGTCGGGACCCGTGCGCAAGATGAGGTACTGATTGTCCGGCAGTACGCCGATCCCAACGAACCGGCGTCGAGGGCGCGCTGGTTCCTTCCACACCGTATCCAATTCCGCGGACGCCAGATCGTGTGCAGCCGCCACGAGTCTCAGGCGAAAGATCGCCCCGATGCTATCGCCACTCGCTTCCACCACGACGCCGCTCACCAGGAGATCGAGCCGCTGATCCTGTC